>JAGRBY010000024.1 GCA_020433835.1 Anaerolineae bacterium
TAATGATTTTTAAGGATAGCTCTAATTATTTTTCGTTATAGTTCAGAGGCTCATAGTTTACCTTCTGTGTGATTGTTAAAAAGACCGTGAATTGTCATTTTTTTGCCATTTAGCTGTCAATTCTTGCAGAAAAGTTGGCCGTATACTTAAATTTAAGACCCAATACAAGCGAAATAATATCACTGTATATAATTACTTATCGTAGAGGATTGTCATCATGTATGATGTTCATCCTGTCAGATTACAGGAAATGCGCCTTCCCCGGAATTATAAAAACAGAAATAAAGATTACCCTCCTGGGTTCCCTATTGAAGCCTTTAGTCGCCCATTGCTAAAGGTTTTAGAGGAACCGCGAAGCATTGAAGCAACCGGCATTCCAGGAGATTTTATTGCTAATTTGGCATTAAAAATACTCTATTTTAACGGTACAATGAAAGCCTGGCAGGTAGCGCAAATTTTGCGCTTAAACTTTGCCGGGGTCGTTGATCCAACACTTCAAGAGTTGAAAAATCAACATTTGGTGCAAGTTACCGGCAGTAAAGACTTAAACTCTACTTCATTTCAATATGCTATTACTGAAAAAGGTAGCCAACGCGCTCGAGAGCTTCTTGAGCGAAATCGCTATGTAGGACCGTGTCCGGTAACCTTAAAACATTATGTTCAAGTGGTAAAACTTCAGTCGCAAAACCGGGCTAAAGTTAAAGAAGATGATGTTAATACGGCCTTAAGTGGATTGGTTTTATCAAAAGATATTATTGATCGTATTGGGCCGGCGGTAAATTCGTTCAAATCCGTTTTTCTCTATGGCCCTCCCGGAAACGGCAAAACCAGTATTGCCAAAGCCATCACCCGTAAGTTGCTGCCGGATAATATTATGATCCCGCATGCCATCTATGAAGATGGCCAAGTTATAAAGGTTTACGATGCTGAGGTTCACCCGCTTATGGAGGATGAAGCCTCTCAGTTGATCGAGGCCAGTGGTTTGGACAAGCGCTGGGTTCGCTGTAATTCGCCGGTGGTTATCACAGGTGGGGAATTGACCTTGCAAGACCTTGATCTTTCCTGGAGCGAAACCAATCGTTTTTATGAAGCCCCCCTTCAGTTGAAAGCCAACAACGGCATGCTTTTGATCGATGACTTTGGTCGGCAGCAAATGGAGCCGCAAGAACTGCTTAATCGTTGGATTGTGCCTTTAGAAGAGCGGATCGATTTCTTAACCTTTCAGACGGGCAAAAAGTTTGCTATTCCCTTTGAAACACTGATTGTGTTTTCTACCAACCTCAACCCCGAATCTTTGGTTGATGAAGCCTTTTTGCGCCGTATTCGGCATAAGATGAATATCGATAACCCTAATGAGCAGCAGTTTTACCGTATCTTTGTGGCAGCCTGCCGCGAGCGGGGGATAAAATTTGATAAAAATGCTTTCATTTATCTACTGCGCGAATACTATTTTAGTGCGGGACGCCCCTTAAAAGCTTGCCATCCTCGAGATTTGCTTGATCAACTGGTTGATTTTGCCACATATCGGGGTAAACAACCGCTTATGAATACAGAATTGCTCGATCTGGCCGCTCGTTCTTACTTTGCCGATCTCATGTAACGAAATTCTTGATAAATACACGCATGGCAAAAAAAAGCCTCCTGCACATTGCGCAGGAGGCTTTTTTTGATAGACTGGATAGTTTGTAAATTATTCAGGTCTGGTGGTAATCCCGCGTCGTGACGGACGTAGATGCGGTCGCTGAATGCGGATGTTAGCTACAGGGTGAAGCCGAATTGCAGGGGATAATTTGTTTTTGATCGATTTTTTGGTTGCAATGTGGGGACGTCGACCAAATAGGATAACCGAACCGAGCAGAAACAAGAGACCCAAGCCAATAATAGCTAAGATAACCGCTCCACCGGCAACGAGCCAGGGGCTAAATGTTGTTTCGTCAACATTGCTAGCGGCGGTTTTTATAATTACCGGCGGTTGGGTTGTAATTTCAGTTGATGCCTTAACTTCAGGTTGGCTTTCCGTGCCAATTTCTAATGGAAGGGTTTCATTAGGTATCGCTTGAAGAGTAGAGGCCACTAACTTGGCTTTTTCAAATTCAATGGTAGCCGGGCCGTCTTGCAATTTATCAAAGGTAACTGTTGCAATTGTGCCTGTGCCGTTAACGGGAGGAGCCGGATTAAGCAACGTTATTGCATAGGTGATCGTGCCGGCTTCGGCATCAACTTGATTGGCTACTATAAAACCCTGCTCCGCAGGAAGAAATTTTCCTCCGGTTATTTGCACACCGTCTCTATCGGCATCGTCATCTTGGACGGCCAATAGGGTAGGATCAAAATGGAGTTTTACTTCAGCCCCATATAGATCAGCTACATCCTTTGCTATAATGTCAACGGTAAGTGTGCCTGCTGCTGCCTCTGATGCTTCGAGATAAAGTTGGGTACCCTCCTGTGCTGAGACATATGACGTTGTTAGAAACATACTGACAATAACGAGAAAGATGATCTTGGATTGGTGTTTGAAAATGAGCCTCACTTATTTTCTCCTGGTTACTAGAGTTGATTGGTTAATATTAAATCTAGTATAAATCTTAAGAGAATGTCTGTGAAGCGTAAAAAATTCGGGAATATTTAAGATGGGAGGAACCGTACGTTTCTAACTTCGTAAAAACTACGTGCGTAGTACTACAACAAGACTTTGGGCTGAGAAACCAGGTTTTTAACTGGGTAATGAAAATATACGCTTTCGTGAACCTTCTTTAGCAAGAAATGGAGCGAATTAACCGAAAAACCGGGTTTCTTGCCGGGTATTACGTCAAAATCTCGTAATAGTGGTAGTAAAAGACCAATAAAAATTATGGCGATGTGTTGACCTGGGAGGCTCGACTGGCTGGCTCATTCTTATCTTTACTTGGCGTAGCCAAGAAGAAAAATTGAGCAATACCAACGAGGATCAACACATCGCCGATGCTCAGGGCATTTTTGTGCCCAAAGTAATTAACGGGAATGATATCCGTCAGAAACCATAAATTGGTTTCATGCTGTTCTAGCATAATACCCTTGCTGGCGGGTGCTCGGGCTTGTAGCTCAACGTTGCGTTCGGGGCGGATAGAATGATATGTTTCAGGGGTAATGGGCATCCAGCCGCCATTTGCCAGCATAACCACAGTATTGAGAATAATACCCAAAGCAAACAGCTTCGCACCGGGAATGTGTCTGTTAAGCAAAAACAAGAGTGCTAGAACTATTTGTGAGCTGATGACCAAGAGCATTTGGATGATATTTTGTCCAGAGACATAGATGACAAACACTGCCTGAAGTAGAAACAAGCCTAAAACAAACAAACCCAACTTCCAGCCACCTCGAAAAGGCATCTGCCCAATAGTACTAAAATCACGTCGGATGAGTATGGCTAAAATACTGAGCGAAATAATGGCGTAGATTAGAATCATGAAGCACCCTCTTTCAATAGAGATTAAAACGAGAAAATCCGAGCAATGGGGTCGGAGAATATTTCAGGGGTGGATTGGCATTTATTCATATTTTTTTCGGGTATGAAACCCATTTCGTTCGATGCTGTGTCGCACTTGGTGAGCCAGACGCTTCCAATAAGCGTGCCAGGTTTCATCCGTCTCTTTAAGTTCGTTCTGGATTAATATCAGCAGCAACGTGGCATCATGTTCGCTTAATTCAAGGGTAACTTTGCGCTCGTTCAGATTCATTTTTTCCAACTCTTTGAATAGAGTATAACTACGGCCTATTGATTGCATAACTCAGACGCCATTGTATAGGGAGCAAAAAATAATAGTCGGAAAATACTTTGCTTATTGAGGATACGTTAGAAGTAACCTGTTTTTGATCTGACGGGCATACTCTTCAAGCGTAGGTGCCTGAACAGCCGTCAAAATTTCTGCATCTTCCGGTGATAAATTTAAGCCTAAAAGCGCCTCAGCCGGATTCGATAAGAGCTTACTTCTGAAAACTATGTTGGCGCTAGCCCTGATTAGGATATCAGAAATTGCAGGACGGTTTTGAATTGTGCTCATAAGTAAACTCCTATCATTTAGTGAAAACGCTGTTTACAAAAAGCGTTCATCCACCGCTATCATGGGGTGCTCCACCTGCCAGTGCAGCCAGGATCATAATACCCACAATGGCAATAACGCGTGCTTTTTGATTGTTTGTTATTTCAGCAACAAAAAGTTTAATTCTTGTAGTCATCACATATCTCCTTCATTTAACAATTTTATTCAAGGTAAATCATTTATTAGCTTGCCTTGAGTTTATCAAAAGACCTCTGACATCTCTCAGTAATACTATACGAAAAAAAGGCCTTGTAATAAGGATCGCAAAGATCTTAGTACAAGGCCTTTTGTAGCCAGGTGTGAATTAATATCTACATTTTCGTCAAAAAGTGACTGTCACCTTTTGACTAATCTATTAGCTTGCGAATTGTATCTGTTTTTTGGCTATTACTTGTTCATATAAACTGACTGTATTGGGGTCAGGCGGGGCATTAAATTCTTGCTTTAAGATATCACGTAGAGTGGCATAATGTGTTCGTAAATGGTCGTGCAAACCCAATTGAACGTAAGCTTTAAAGGCCGCACGATGCAGATCTTCTCTAAAGTAATCGTAAGCTAGCCCTTGATGAATAACGTGTAAGGCTTCCTGCGGTAGATTTTGTTCGAGTAGTCGTTCGCTGGCTAGCTTAACCGCTTGCAAAAATTTCGTTTCATACCAAGTTCGATAGTGCATCCCCCACTCTTCTAATTCAAAGCCGGCCAAGAATTCACCACGGTATAAAGCGATTATTTCCATTTGAAGATTAAGCGCTTCTTCAGGATCAACTTGGGGAATGCGCTCAAGCAGTTTTTCAAAAGTGATTACATCGCACCAATCCAAATATTTAGGGTTAATTTGGTAATAATCATCTTTTACAACAATATAATCAGACGTTTCAAACATGGTATCACGTAGCCGTCGAAGCGTTTGATGGAATGTTGATGAAGCTTTGTCAGGGTCTAAATCAGGCCAGAGCGCTGTTGTAATCTCGCTCCATCGGCATCCGCCATCGCGCCCTTCTAAAAGGAGATATGCAAGAAATTCAGGCATTTTGCGAGAACGACCGCGCTGGCTAAATAATCGCCGTTTATCTTTAACTAAGAGGCTGGGGGAGCCAAGCAAAAAGGTTTGTAAACCATACCCAACCGATTGCGTGACATTTTTTACATCCTGCTTAAGAAGCAATCGGACATTACTTTGCAGTTCAACCGGCGCGTCTGGACTATAGAGAAAATGGCGCAAAAGCGATTTTATTTCGGATATAATTAACCCTAACCCTGGTGATGCTTCGTTAAGCCGCATTGACAGTTTGAGACTTTCTTGCAACTGCTTTTGCGCGGCTGATGCGCGTAAATCGAGCAGGAGGCTATAGGACCATAATAAACTCACCTTTGTTTGTTCCAATAAACTACTCTGCGAGAAACAGTCAAAGGCTTCTTGAAATAACGTAAAGCTGGCTTTATATTCTGTTTGCCGCATATAAATCTTGGCTTGCAAGGTTAAAGCCAAGCCTCGTTCAAAATTTAAGCGTGCTTCCGTTGTATACTCTTTGGCTTGGATAGCCAATTGTAAAGCTTCGATAAAATCACCCTGCTGGTAGTGACATTCGCCTAATCGGATTAAAACATATATTTCTAATGATCGAACTCCAGCATCTTGGGCATATCCGATTGATGTGTGGAAAGCACGAATGGCTTGATCAAACTGTTGTTGCTCTAAATAAACATCGCCAATGCTGGCTTGCGCAAACGCTGCTCGGCGACTGGCTCCAATTTGGAGGGCAATATCAAGACTATGACTAAAATATTCAAGGGCTTCGTTATATTGTCCGATCGTATATAAACAAACGCCTAAACTGTTTAATGTATTGGATAAATCGCTGGCGTTACCTAACGCCTCCCAAATTCGAATGGCTTGTTTAAAGTGGTATATGGCTCCATTTACATTCCCTTCGCGATCGAGACAAACGCCAATATCGTGATGGCATAAGCCCACTTGATACGTATCTCCCCAAAACTCATACAATTCTAAAGCGCGACGTAAGTCTATTAACGCCGCCTTTAAATCTCCTAAAAAACGGTGGAAGATACCTTGATTTTGGAAGGCAAAAGCAAGTATGCGGCCATCGGCTTCCATGGCTTCCAGTTGCTCTACGCCCTGCTTAGCCAGTTCAAAAGCCTGACCTACCTCGCCCTTCATACGCATGCCAACGGATTGCCATACTTGCGCCTCGGCTGCGCTTATAAAGTCAGCTTTATCTTTAAATTTAAGCTCGGCTTGTTGGAACAACGAAATGGCTTTATCCGGCTCTCCGAGATCGATATTTAATATTTGCCCTCGCAGCAGCAAAAGACGCGGATGCTGACTGAGAATTTCAGCCGGTATTTGAGACAGCCAGGCATTAAGTGTCATTGCCCGTCCTGTATCATAAAAACTTCTGCCTTGTTTTTCGAGAAGCGAGGTGGACCTGTTCCAGGCCTGAACGGAGATATAGAGATAAATAGCCTCGTCATAGCGCCCCAGAGAAGCAAGTATCTCGGCCGCCTTTAGGGAAACCTGACGATGTAAATCTTCATCCTCAGCCAATTTCATGCGCAAAAATTCGGCAAAAAGATCGTGGTACTTATAGCTAACGCCAATTTGGGTGATGAACAGGTCTTTATCCACTAATTCATCAAGATACTCTTGGGCTTGATTTGTTTCAAAGAGGGCACTGCATAATTCGGGGGTTAAATCCGGCAAAATTGCCGTGTACAGCATAAATTTTTGCAATTCAGACGATTGTTTGCCGAAGACCTCTTGTGCCAAATAATCATAAATTACCTGGCGATCGCCCCCTAAGCGGCGTCTAATATAGCCAATGAGCCGATTGGCGTGCATCATATGGCCGGTTAGCAGCACTTGGGCAATATTGCCATCGGTAGCTTGCGCAATTTCTTCGGCTTCTTGCAAACTGACGCGGCGACCAAAACGTTTGCGCATAACCAGCATGATTTCGTCACCGGTAAAGCGCAACTCTTCTTCCGATAAACCGGTAGCGCGTTCGCTGATGAGCAGGTCGATAATTTGACCTGTGTCCAGCGTCATATCGCCACGAGCAGCCACAATAATGGTGCTTGTTTCAGGCAGTTGGGCCAGCAGCCGGTTAAGAGCCAGCGTCATTCCGGCACTCACCGCTTTGTGGTAATCATCGAGAATGATGATGTGTGAGTCGACGGTTTGCAACAGTTCGGCAATGCGGCGCACGCTGTTTTGGGTGTCGCCCCGTTTCACCAGCTTAAGAAGGCTATTTGATTCTATCTCATGAAAACGATCGGCAATGCTATAAGCTAAGAGGGTAAGAAAAGAGGTTGGGTCCCGGTCCGTTGGCTCTAGCGAGCACCAGCAAATCGGCAAATCCGTTGTTTGAGCAAAATCAGCTAACAAGATCGATTTGCCGTAGCCGCCGGGCGCGTAAATAGTGATTAATCGCCGACCGTCTTTGGTAAATTTGTCGAGCAAATTTAGTAAGCGAGAACGGCGATGAATTAAATTAAGGTTGGGAAGTCGAATGCGATCTTCTAACCCCATGGGTCTCTAACTCTGATCGGTCTTTTTAAGTTGCATTGAAACAATTGTATCTATTGAACACTTGTGATGAGGAAGAGGTCGAAGTTGTTGCTTCGAAAGCGAAGGTCAATAACAGTGTGAAGTGAGCTATGCTAAATGTAGGCTGAATGGCGGATAATTGCAAATTTATAGGGATGCAATGTTTCGATTCAAACTCTTTTTTAATTTGTTTAAGGGAATCGCACGCCAAATGACGGTCATGTCGCGCTGTGTTAACCCACCAACTGCTGCCAGGGTGATAAAATAGATCGTAGTGCCCAGCAGCAACGTCGCTAGAAAGTGAATATCGCCGACAAGCCAGAGCGCCAACCCCATAACCGCTCCGGCGGCGGCAGGTCGCCACACGATATCAAACCAGGGAACCACACAAAGATGACTGCGGATCATAAGGTAAAAGGGGATAAGCAGCGACCATTCAGACAGGATAGTGGTAATCGCTGCGGCTCGATATCCATACATGGGGATGAAAATGAGATTGGTGATGGTGTTGAACAAGACGCCGATCACAAAGGCCCGGGTTAACTGCCGCTGTTGATTGATGGCAATCAAAACATATTGGGTCACCTGGTTGATAAAGCTAAACGGTAAGAACCAAATAAGCAGTTGTAAGACAATGACCGAATCAGGTACAAACTGCTCGCCGGCCAGGAAAAGAATCAACTCCTTGGCTATAAAAGGAGTGCCGACGGCAAGCGGGATAGCTAACAATAGAAGCAGCCGTAAACTCAAAAGGTAAGCGCGAATAAGCGACTCGCGCGAGTCGGCGGCAAAGCGGCTCATCAAGGGAAAAATAGCCAGGGTAAAATATTGGGGGATGACGTTAATGCCATCGATATATTTGTAGGCGGCGCTGTAGTAACCTACCTGGGCACTGCCCCATACCGGCTTTAGAATAAAGACATCGATGCGAAAGAAAATGGTCGATAGCAGATGGTTGACCATCAACGGGAAACTTTCGCCTATCATCTCGCGTTGTAAAGCCGGATCGGTTTCCAGATGAGGTTGGTAAATGCGCGTGACCATAATGTAAGCCAAAATAGCGAACGAGGTTAGATTGGCCACCAACGAGGCTCCGGCCAAACCAACAATGCCCCAGCCCAGCAGCAGCACCAGTGCCCCCACCGTTACCCGTACAAATGTAGTGATGGCCGATACCCCGGCCGGGTATTCCGCTTTTTCGTGCGCGTAGAAAAGTGCGGTCAATCCATCGGATAAATTGCTAAAAAAAGTGCCGATAGCGAACAGGGCGATGGTGATCACCACTTCATAGGTTGTATCGCCAAATATAACATACAGGGCCAAAATGACACCCATAATGGGAATAGCCGCCAGCCACAAATATAACCGTAAAACGGAGACATTTGTTAGGTAGCGATTACGCTGATTCAAGTCGGCGGCCACATCGCGCGTAACCAGCGTGCCTAGCCCAAAACGGGTTAAAATTTCGACCATGCCGATAAAGGCTACGGCAAACGCATACTGACCGGCCCCTTCCGGCTGCAAGATACGCAGCATCAATAAGGCAAACGCCAGGTCGATTAACCGGTTGGAGAGAGCCATCACCATCGGCACCAGGCTGTTTTTAGCAACGCGCTTAATCGGCGAGTCGTCATCGCTTTCGCGATAGAGCCGGTTCCAGGCCCAATAGCCGGCCAAAAAGGCAATGAGAGCCGCTGTCAAGAACGAGCCATAGATACCTAACTGGAAACTGCGCGGACTATAGCGAAAGCGCACATCCCAGACACCGGGTTGCAGATAAACGGCGCGGAAATTGCCGTTAGCACGATGAATGGTAAGTTCGATTTCCGGAGGTGGGGAAGAGGAATCGGACGATTGAAGACCAAGCGATTGCGAACTGCTGCTAACCAGCGCATGTGCAGCATCGATGGTTAATGATGGTCGGGCGTAGGCTCGCCAGCCGGGGAAATAGGTGTCGGCCAGCACCAGCCAGCCGGGTTGATCAACCTGCACCGTGAGCCGCACCTCGTTGGGCGTGTAATCTGTAATCTCAACGGCGGACGCTTCTACGCCGGTTGAGCTAGCATCTTCGATAGCGAGATCTCGTCCCAACCGGTTGTTTTCACCATCAAGAATAATCTGCTCACGTGGGTTGAGGCTGCGCAGGGCAAAATCAAGATCGTCAACGCCGGCCATTTCTTCGTGAACGAGAAAAGCGCGTGGTAGGGCATCGTTGTTTTCGTAAACGCGAATTTCATTATCGTAGACGAGCGTGTAGCCGGGATTGCCGATATCAACGGTGGTTAAAATGTAACGGACACCTAATAGATCGAGCAGTGCCGAGTCAAGAGCCGCGTAGCCATCGTAGTAAAGGGGGCCTACGCGATTGAACAGCAGGTCGCCGTTATCCTGAATAAGGTGCATAAAACGGGCGTATTGGCCGGGGATGATGCTGTCGTAGCCGCGCACATCGAAAAGTTGATAGGGCATGCCCGCATTGGCGAGAAAAACTTTGTTGCCCTCGCCCGTCGGTGTGTCAAAGCTGCTGAAACGGAACAGCGGATCATCGATTTGTTGTTCTTCAAGCCAATGGACGACTTCCGGTTTGAAATCGAGCAATGCCGGATCGACAGCCGGATTGAAGCCTGCACCCGCCAAAATGAGATCGAGCGCGACGATGATTACAGCCAAAGGTTGCCATGCCTGCAACCGATCTGCTTTCTGCCGGTCGCGAGAAAGGAGAGGCGGTACAAAAATAGGGCAGCGCGTGATGCGCAGTACTGCTCCTGAAGCCATCACCATCAAGAAAAACTTGAAGAAGTTAGGCCACTGATAGCCAAAAAATTGACGGCCATCGGCAAAGGCGTTTTGGGCCAAGCCTGATCGCTCGAATACAAACGTGGCAACCTGTATAAAGGGTTGAGGCACAAAGAGAGCAACCAGCATTACGGTTACGCCAAGCAAGCCACTCCAAAACAATCCCCAGCTCAAAAAATAAATCAGTGAGCGCAAAAATGAGGGTTTCGCCAGCATATACCCCTTTTGTTCCGCTTCGATCTCAGCTTCGTCTTTAACCCATCGAGCACTGACCCAACTATCCACATACGTTACGCCGATGCCGGCCAATACCGCTACACTCAAGGTAAATGGAAAAATCCAGCGAAAGGGTGAGTGTAGTTGGTTCCAGCCGGGTAATCCATAAAAGAGCAGGGCGTAGAGAGGCGTACCGAAGGCAAAAAGAAGCGATAAAACTGCCAGCGTGGCGAAAATAAAAACAACGTGGCGCGATGGCGCATCAGCCGGCGCACTAACAGACCCGGATTTCGAGCGTCGGTCATTGAACGACAATCGAAGCGCTTGAACGGTGGCTAATCCGGCCAAAATCAACGGCAGGATGCCGACGTAAGCCCCGGCTTCGACAGCGCTTTTGGTATCCCAGCGGGTACAATTGGCACACAGCGGATTAATCTCTCCGGCAGCATTGAGGCCGAGCGGCTGCCACTGGCGAGTCACCACATCGAAGTAACCGTGATGGGCCGGGCTGCCGAAAAAATCGGGGATGATAAAAGAAATGATGCGGCGCAGCGGCAAAGCCCAGTCGCGTACTTGAGCCAGCGTAACCGAATTGTCGCGAAAATTCTGGGTGACAACTTCATACATCGGCACCAATTGCACGGCTCCCAGGCCGATACCCAGAACGGCCATCGCCACCAGCCAGCCGCCGAGCGTTAATGCGTAGCGTGGGGTGGTTTGTTTGCGCCATAGAACGGCCAGTCGCCAGGCCGTATAAAAAGCGCCTACCAGCAGCGTGTAGTAGGTGATTTCAACGTGACCGGCCAGGGTTTCCAGGCCCAGCACAATTGCCCCAGCCGCTATGTAAGGGATGGGTGAAAAATCGGTTGCCCCTTTTTCTTCTTGTTTGCGGATGATAATCTCGATAACTGCCAAAAATAGGGGCAGCCAGACAGTCCCGGCAATAATCATGGTAAAAACGATGCTGACGATGAAGAAGGTACTCAGCGAATAGGTGATGCCGGCTATCAATGCGCCGATGCGTTTAGCTCGCAGCACCCGTAGAAAAATGTACATGTTGAGGCCTGCCAGCCACAGTTGGCTGACGGTAAACCATCCATAGGCCTTGCTCAACGGCAGAATGTAAAAAATAATGGTAAAAGGATAAAGCGCGGAGTGCTGACCATTCGCCAAAAATGGATGACCGGACAAGATGTAGGGATTCCAGAGCGGAATCTGACCGTTCGCTATCGAGTCGCGAATGAACTTTTTCCAGGCATAATTTTCCAGAATAAGGTCAGCTACAAGTTGATTCTGGGGTGAGCTTACGCCCAACTCAGCCTTATAGGAGTTCCAGGGTTCGTAGGCAAAGAGATTATCGACGGGCAGGAGGGTGGAGGGGCCAAGGGTGACAGGCCAGAAGAGAAGAAGCGGCAAAAGCAGCAAGATTAGCCCGGCGAAGAGATCGGTCCGGTTTATGGCTCGAAACAAGCGTAAAACTCCTAAACGTTCGCCGAGCGAGGTAGGGTAATAGGCTGAACTTTGCGATGCCGCCAGCGGATCTCAAAGACGCGCAGGGCTGCTTCAATTTTGACCGGTACTGACATTTTGCTATTGCCGATGCGGCGGTCTTCGAAGTAGATAGGAACTTCCAAGATTCGAAAATGGAGTTTTTCTGAAACAAACGTCATCTCAACCTGGAAAACATAGCCGTTTGAATTAATTCTGTCTAGCCCGATTCTTTCCAGCGCGCTGCGTTTCCAGCATTTGAAACCTGCCGTGGCATCTTTGGTATGGACTCCTAATATGCCGCGTGTCCAGATCGAGTTAGCCCACCAACTTAAAAACCAGCGCCACCAGCTCCACCGTTCATCGAGCTGTCCGCCATTAACATAGCGCGAGCCAACCACCACATCGAAATCGCCAATTTTGGACAACATTTCAGGAATGTAGCGTGGCGAGTGAGAGAAATCGGCGTCCATTTGAATAACGTATTTAGCGCCGTGCTGTAAAGCCCAGTTGAAGCCGGTAATATAGGCAGTCCCTAAGCCCATTTTGCCGGCACGATGAATAATATGCAGCCGATCTGGGTAGCATTTGGCTGCCAGTTTATCAACGATCTCTCCGGTACCGTCCGGTGAGCCGTCATCGACAATAAGTACGTGTAAATCATCAACGTTGAGGGTTAAAAGTTCTGCCGTAATGGCTGAAATATTGTTGGCTTCATTATAGGTTGGGATAACGACCACTGTTTTCATTAGGTTACTCTATCTCTTTTATAATGATGTGTATTTGATGGTCGGCAGTAGGTGTTGATCAAATTCACCCCGCCATTCTGGTCCGAGACGTAAGAGTTCTTCGCGAATTGCCTCCGATTGGGTCAGCAAATCCGCAAGGTTAATGCCCATACAGGCTGGGCCAAAATGTTGAATTTTTGGGATAGCTCGGTCTAACAACTTCATCGCGCCACGCCAGTTTTTACGTTGAATGTGGTAACAAGCTACCCCAATTTGCAGAATGCCTTGAAACATAATGCGAATTGGCCCCGGTTCTTCATTCCAGGCGTGTTCAATAACTTCATGACTTTCATAATAATCGCCTTGGTTAAAGAGCGCAATCCCGTCGATGAGTAACGGAGGCGGTTTATCTTGGCAGTGCGAACTGTCAAGCTGCCATTTATATTTTTCTATAAGGTGGGGTAAATTGGTCGTGATTGCGCCGCGTCCTACGAAAGCGTCACAGCCTAACCGCAAGGATTGTTCGCGTAGCAATAAGTCTACGTGCGGGCCAAACCCCAAAATAGGAACCGGTCCTGCTTTAGATTTTTTTATAAGCCCAATTAAGTGCTGCCAATCAACAATTTGGCTTGATACATCAACAATAACCAGTACAGGCGATTGAAACAAAGCGCGTGTGACCTGCGTATCATCTGTAGCCGCTATGGGATTGTATCCCAAATGGCGTAACGTATTTTTCAGCTTTGGAAGAAATAATAAGTCGTCGACAATAAGAACGACGCTGTCAAGTGTTGGCATTAATACAGTAAACTACTCATTTTATGAATTTAGGTATTGTATGTGTATATTTAATTTATGTCCAGCACTCTATAGTTGTCTTATATGCTGTATAATTAGTTTACCCTAAGTGCGTAAACTTGTGTAGAAGCAAAGGGGCTTTCTCTCTAGCGCCAGGAGACAAACCTTCATAACATGACATAATATTCTAGACGAATTTGTGAAGTTATGCTATTATCATTTTATGTCAAAAAATCATCCGGTTAGACGCTATCAAGCAGTAAAACAATCTTCGCCGAAGCGAACTTCATCGTCGAAACGCGCTGATCGACGTGTTTTTTCGGTGACGATGGTTATTTTGTTGGTTGCCACGATAGTAATGGGTTTTAACCTTTACAGCATTAATGTTAAACCCGCTGAACCTGTTTTGGCCGAAGAACCGGATCCGGTGCAGGATGTAGAGATAGCCCCCCCTGTTCACTCTGCGCCAACCGTTGGTGCGGTCGATATTACGTCGTTAACGGTAAATCGTTATACATTTAATCCTTTAGTGGGAATTGTCTCCGGTCACAAAGGGTATGATTCCGGGGCGGTATGCCCCGATGGCCTGACTGAGGCGGAAATAAATTATCAGGTTGCTGTCGAAGTAACCCACCTTTTGGCTCGGCAAGGTATTCAAACCGATTTGCTCGATGAGTTTGATGACCGTTTAACCGAGTATCAGGCCGATGCCCTGGTTAGCATTCACTCTGACAGTTGCACCATTCCCGGTGCCAGTGGCTTTAAAGCGGCTCGCGTAACCGACAGCGCCATCCCCGAAGCCGAGGATCAGCTCGTTGCCTGTCTTAACGATCAATATGCGGTCTATACCGGCTTACCCCAACATCCATCCAGTATCACTGATAACATGACCGATTATCATGCCTTCCGCGAGATTAATCGCGGCACACCCGGAGCTATCATCGAGACCGGCTTTATGCTTGATGATCGTTATCTTCTTCAAAATAAACCCAAAATTGTGGCGCGAGGCATCGCCGCCGGAATTCTTTGTTTTTTAGATCAGCGTTTGGCACCGGCTCAATAAATTTGGTTTGAGGGTAAGAGGAATTGTGGCCTGATTGTCAATTCGTATCGCTGGAGAGTTCAGGTATGTATTCTCCATCAACCTCTTCGTCTTCAATCTGGATGCGATAACTGAAATTGTTGGGATCGGTTTGGTGGGCAATTCTGACCTTAAATGAAGAAGTTTCCCCAGGATAAATGATGCCTGCGTCGGCATAACTCCAGTTGGTGTTGATAACGCTCTGGCTGGCATCATACAGAGTTACAATCAGCTTAACCAACGAGGCCGAGTCTCCGACATTTTCAACTTCACCCGCGACATACAAATAATTATCCTCGATCCAGCTATTTTGGTTGGTGAGTATCAGATTTTCATTGATCAAAGAAGTCGCTACATCGCCTGTAACTTCCAAGGTGTAGGTGTCGATGTCCTGCCACTGTGATTTTCTGAGGGTAACAATATCAAAGGGGGCTTTGCCGCCGGGGAAAATTGTGTCGGGCGCTGTAAACGTGAGTTTGGTGCTGATAATTTTGCCTTCAGTGTTGTAGAATTTAGCCATAACTTCAACATATTCAATCGGCACCTCCCCATTGTTTTGCACCTCGCCAACCAGATGATGCCAACTCAAATTGTCGATGTAACTTTGGTGGCTCAAAATCTCCAACTGCGAAGCAATTTCAGTTTTAGACATTGAAGCATAGCTTGATCGGGTTGGCGTTGGTAGTGGCGTATCGCTGGGTTCCGGGGCAGGGGATGCGGCTTGAACGGGAGTTTCCGGGGGTATGCCTGGTGTTACGGTCGGCAGCAAGGGTAAGGGCGTTGCGAGCGCTACCTGGGCGGCAGCCGCTTCGAGCGTTGCAGTGGGTGTACTAAAAGCGACCACCTCGGCCTGTCGATCTGCCGCCGAAGAAGTGGTCGTTTCATTGTCTGTCGAGATTATCGTCGGGCCAACCAACGCCACCAAAATATAACCGGCGCAGTTAAAAATGAGAAAAAGTGCCGCGCCAATTAAACCGCCGATAAAAAGCGATCTGAAATTTCGCAAAAAAAGCTCCTAAAAATATAGTCCAACGATGAATTGTAGGTTCGCTTGGAGAATTTGCCAAAAATAATCCAATGATTTTTTGAGTAGCTGAATTATCGGTATAATATAGGGGGAACTTTTTTATTATGACAAGTTGGCGATGACCAGTTAGCGAAGGAAGGAAGTAGCCGTGTCATCTCTGTCGCCATCGCTTGTGACGATTCCATTTCCTGATCAAAGCGATGATCTGATCGATATTCAACTCTCTGCGCGGGCAATCACGCTGGCTGTTGATGAGATCGTCACCATTCATGCGACTCTCACCAACAAAGGCCCATCTACAGCCCTTTTTGATATGGAAATTCTGGGCTTAAAGGCCGATTGGCTGATAGTGCCTGATCTCAATTTGAAACTTGGCCCAGGCCAACAGCATGTTATACCCATTACGCTTAAGCCGCCCCGCTCTTCATCCAGCCGTGCCGGAGTTCATCATTTTGCTCTAAAAATGACCTCGCCCACATATCCCCATCACTATTGCCAGCAGCGAGCTATGCTCACCATTCAGCCCTACTATAATTTTGTAATCGAGGCCTTAACGCCCCGTCAGCAATCGCTTTCCTGGGTTAAGTCGGCGGCTGATTATACATTATCGCTCACCAATACGGGCAACATTAGCACGCGCCTTAGGCTGACGGGTGTCGATCAAGATGCCAATTGCCATTTTGAGTTTCGGAGTCCCCAAGAAACCATCGCCTTGGCCGAACAGGCTGATGTATTGCTTGTACCTCAAGAAACAGTTGATGTTTCAATACGGGTCACGCCAACCACCAAACCTTGGTTAGGGATCGGCCAACAGCTTCACAATTTTACCATTACGGCGCTTTTGCCGGAGAGTAACGTCTCACGCTCGGTTTTAGGGCAGCTGTCTCAAAAGCCTTTTGTTGGGCCAGGTACAGCCGCTTTATTGGGGCTTGCCTTTTTACTACTCAGCATCTTGGTTTTGCAACCCTTCTTTGCGCGATCCTCCGATAGGGTTTTTCAAGTAGCCCTTGCTACGCCTGTCCAAAAAAATGCGTTTCAAAGCGCAATACCTCTCCCCGCACCGACCGTTGAAATGGCCCCCGATCAATTGACTGCTCCATCAACTGCCATTCAGGCGGGCTATGAGCCGATGTTCCAACAAATTGCCTATCAATACAATCTCGATTGGCATCTGTTGGAAGCCATTGCCTATCACGAGAG
This sequence comes from Anaerolineae bacterium, assembly GCA_020433835.1. Next base: position 16,982 of record JAGRBY010000024.1, read on the forward strand.
CGGGATGAATCATCGCGCGGTCGGTGCTTCTAATGATTTGGGGTTGATGCAGGTTATTCCTTCTACCTGGAATGAATGGGCCCCGCGACTCAATGTTTCCGATCCGTTTGATCCTCATAGCAACATTTTAGTCGGAGCGGCCTATCTGGCTCACGTGCGCGATTTCTGCCATACCCGTGGCTATCTCGAGCCGCAGTGGATGTTAATTGCTTACAACTGGGGGCCAACCCAGTTGGATCTCTTTTTAGACAATGGTGGTACCTGGGGCGATATTCCTCTGGCCCAGCGGCAGTATGCGCTGACAATTCTCGATATATCAACCCGGCGCAGTGACGGGCAGATGCCTTCTCAAGAATTTTACACCTTTGATGCAGAAAATTAGCGTAGGGTATTCGTAGGGTTTCCGGCAAGTTGGCATCGATTACACGTCAAGTTATGCACTGAAGATAGGGGGTATACTGAGGCTAAGTCAAAAGTATATTTGACGCTTTTTCTCCTCCTTTTAAAAAAGCCGGGTCGTGGCAGCCCGGCTTTTTTGATTTTAAACATAACTGAAGGGACTTGTGTCTCTTGCCGCCTCCATTCTTCTATGTTATCCTATTTTTGACGATATCTTATGCTACAGAGGAATAACCGTGAGTATCGATTTTGCAAAAAAGATCGCAGCTGACCTCAATGTGCGCCCCAACCAGGTCGCCCATTCAATAGAATTGTTTGACGCGGATAATACCGTCCCGTTTGTTGCTCGCTACCGTAAAGAGGTAACGGGCGGCTTGGACGAAGTTCAACTGCGTACCATTTTAGAGCAGTTAACCTATCTGCGTAACCTTGAAGCCCGTAAAGAGACGGTGCTAAAGAGCATCGAAGAACAAGGCAAACTAACCGATGAATTGCGCCAGCATATCGAGGAAGCTGTCACCCTGCAAGAGGTTGAGGATTTATACCTGCCGTACAAACCCAAACGCCGTACCAGGGCTACCATTGCCCGTGAACGCGGCCTGGAGCCTCTGGCTGATCAGATCCTTAGCCAAGATTTAACCAAAGGTCATTTAGATACTATCGTGGCTCAATACCTTAATGATGAGGTCGCCAGCACTGAGGATGCACTGGCCGGCGCGCGCGATATTATTGCTGAGGCCGTTGTTGAAGATGCGGTCATCCGAGCATTTATCCGTGATCGAACCCGTCGTGAGGCTGCTTTGGTCGTAAAGTTGAGCGATAAAGCCAATGACGAGCGTGGTGTCTACGAGGCCTATTATGACTACCGCGAAGAGCTGCGCAACATCCCACCTCACCGGCTTTTGGCTATCAACCGGGGTGAACGAGAAGGTATTCTCAAGGTCAAACTCGATGCACCGGACGACGATTTTATCGCCCGGATGCAAAAGTACAAAATCAAAAATTCCAAATCGATTTTCACCGATCAACTTCGCGCCGCCATTGCCGATGGCTACAAACGCCTTTTGGCTCCGTCTCTCGAAACCGAACTGCGTGGTGAAGTAACGGGAACCTCCGACACCCACGCCATCGATACATTTGCCACCAACCTACGCCAGCTCTTATTGCAGCCGCCGGTCAGGGGCAAGACGGTTATCGGCATCGATCCGGGCTTTCGCACCGGCTGCAAAGTTGCGCTTGTTGACGCTACCGGGAAGTTTTTAGGGGGAGTAACCATCTATCCCCATCCACCGCAAAAGCGTTGGAATGAAGCTAAGGATATCCTGATTAAGCTGATCACCGAGCGAGGCGCGGATATTTTGGCCATCGGCAACGGTACAGCTAGCCGCGAAAGCGAGACTCTGGCGGCTGAAGTTGTCGGCGAGGCGCAGAAGCGCATCGGCAAAGATCGAGAGTTAGCCTATATCATCGTTAATGAGGCCGGGGCATCGGTCTATTCGGCCAGCGATCTGGCTCGGCAGGAGTTCCCGGATTTAGATGTGAGCATGCGCGGTGCCATTTCGATTGCCCGCCGCTTGCAGGATCCGTTGGCGGAACTGGTTAAGATCGATCCCAAATCTATCGGCGTTGGTTTGTACCAACACGATGTTAATCAGAAACAACTGGCCGAATCGCTCGATGCGGTTGTTGAGAGTGCTGTGAACCACGTTGGTGTGGATGTAAATACAGCCAGCGCTCCACTGCTGAGTTATGTTGCCGGTATCAGTCGACGCGTGGCTAATGCCATTGTCAAGCATCGTGAAGAAAATGGCCCTTTCAAAAGTCGTAAGGATTTGTTGAAGGTTAAAGGGTTAGGCGCGAAAACCTATGAGCAGGCGGTTGGCTTTTTGAAGATACCTGACGGCCAGGTAGAGCTGGATAATACCTTTATCCACCCCGAAAGTTATGCTGTTGTTGAGCGGCTGTTTACTTATTTGGAAGTACGGGGCGATGAAAAGGATCTTCCGGGCAAAATAGAAACCTTGAAAAACAAGGGCGATCTAAAGCGACTGTCCGCCCAGCTGGAAGTGGGGGAAATGACATTGGCCGATATTTTGGATTCGTTAGCCAAACCGGGCCGTGACCCCCGCGATGAATTACCACCGCCCCTTTTAAGACAGGATGTATTATCTATTGAAGATTTGAAGGAGGGAATGGTTCTCACCGGAACCGTGCGCAATGTAGTTGATTTTGGCGCATTTGTTGACATTGGTGTCAAACAGGATGGCCTGGTACATATTAGTCAACTGGCAGACCGATATGTAAAAAATCCTTTTGAAGTTGTCAGTGTTGGAGATGTCGTCAAAGTCAAAGTTATGAGCATCGATGCGGCTCGTGGCCGTATCGGCTTGAGTATGAAAGAGGCTAATTAAACGTTATGAAATTGTATATCATCCGGCACGCCCAATCGACCAACAACGCGCTGGCTAATCAAAAAGATCGTGTAAATGATCCTCCGCTTACCGAACTAGGGTTGAAACAAGCCAAAATCGTCGCCGAACACCTGGCTCACGGGGTTGATCCGGAATATATCGTTGGTGTATCAGAAGAAGATACCGCTGCCGATAGCCGTCAGGGTTATAAAATCGATCATCTCTACTGCAGTGCCATGCATCGATCAATGTTAACCGCCAAGCCAATTAGCGAAGCTCTGGGACTAACGCCTGAGATATGGCTTGACATCCATGAGCACGGCGGTATTTTTTTGGATCATGGTGGTGATAAAGGCATTATCGGCTATCCCGGTAAGACGAGGCCGGAGATTTTAGCCGAATTCCCGAATTACATTTTGCCCCCCACCATAACGGATGAGGGCTGGTGGCGTCCGGAACAGGGCAGGGAGGATTGGCCGGGCTGCCATGGTCGCGCCATTCGGGTATATCGAACTTTATGCGAGCGAGCCGCCAGCCGCGAGAACATCGCTATTGTTACACACGGCGGTTTTATGGATGCGCTTATGAAAGCCATCACCAACCAACTGCCCAGCCCTAACCTAATTTATCACCATTACAACACGTCAATTACCCGAGTTGATTTTCGCCCGGACGGAAAAACAGATATACGCTATATTAATCGCTTCGACCATCTACCAGTCGAGATGATTTCTTAACCTTAAGATAAACCGGTTGAATAAATAACGTAAAAAGGAGATTAGACAATCATTCATTCTAATCTCCTTTTATTTTAGCTGTATTCGGTAGCACATTGCTTATTATGAGAAAGGCAATATGGTTTTCGTAGCTATACTTTATTTTGTTTCGTTTCTTGTTTATCTATGAAGTCAATAGCGTTGTCGATGACTGCACGCACAGCAAGAAGCTGTTCTTTCGAAGCATTGCGCAGGTGACGCCGAACGTTTTCAGGCTCAAACTGCTCCTTAGCATCTTTCGCTTCCTCATAAATACCTTCGATACCTTCTTTCAACCAATCCAAAAAAACAAATTCTTTGAAAGGTCCACCTTGATCCGCTTTTGCCATAATAACACCTCTTTATAACGTACAAACTAATAAAGATTACTGCGAATACTATACTAGGCGGGCACCGATTCGTCAATTGAGTTGATTAAAAGTAGTCGAAAAATTTTATGCGCTTTGTTCTTGAGGTTGCGCTTGTTCTTCCTCGTGCTCGCCTTCACCCTCTGAACCGTTCATTGCCGGCAGCGGCTTACCATAAATTTCTTCTTCTTTTTGCCGTCTAATTTCGCAAGCTCTGCGGAAAGCTTCCTCTTCGCCATATTTTTCAATAGACACCGAGGTTCGCTTCATTTTGCCGGGGCCGGGACTCCAAGTTACTTCATAAACTTCGTAGCCACCGGGTCGGCCTTTTTTGCCGGAACTTTTTCGACGACGTCGGACACCAATGACCCCTGAACGGTTACGGGGACTAACCTGAACAACGGTTCGTTCGCTGCGCGGTTTGCCTAATTTCCGTTCCAAATCGTCGCGATATTTGATAGCTTCTTGCAAACCTTGATCTTTATCACCAAAACGTGCATCGCTAAAGAATTTGGAATGCATCTTTCCTTTAAAGTAAACCCGTACATACCAACCATGTGTTTTCTTTTTTGCGTCATCTATGCGACTAATGCTTTTGTAACCACTGTCAGCCATTTGTTTATCCTTTCTACCCGCTTAATTGAATTGTTACCTATGTTATTTTGCTTATGTCCAAAAAAATTTTGTTACATAAGCATACATAAGCGATCATCTGTTTCTATTTTACCCCATAAATGAAAACTTGCCAATTCCAAACTATTCTGGTTAAATCGTGTGACCAAATGGGAGTGGTTGTCGTCCGGTGGCGGCCCTGGTCTTCAAAATCAGTGGGCGGTTGCGAGCAGCAAGCGTCGGTGGGTTCGACTCCCATCTACTCCCGCTATTCTTCTTGAAAAATATGCAAATAAAAACTCGAAGGATATATACATTTTACACCCTTCGAGTTTTTTTTGTCAATTGGCTGTGGTTGTTTTGTTGCAATACCTTGCAAGAACCTACATATGTATCGGCTCTCCAAGGGCCGAGTGGGCTGCCTCCATTACGGCCTCACTGAGCGTAGGATGGGGGTGAACCGTGTTGGCTAACTCTTCCAGTGTTGTTTCAAGCCCAATCATTCCGGTTGGTCCGGCTAACAACTCAGTTACGTGGGGGCCAATCATGTGAACCCCCAGCACTTCATTATATTGTTCTTCCGCGATAATTTTTACAAAGCCATTGTTGTCATTGAGACCCAATGCTTTGCCGTTGACCTGAAAAGGAAATTTGCCAACTTTCACGGAATAGCCCTGCTCTTTTGCCTGAGCTTCGGTCAACCCCACCGATGCCACTTCCGGATGCGTATAGGTACAGCGCGGCATGTTGGCATAATTGAGAGGCCGCGTTTCGTGCCCCACAATAGCTTCCGCGGCAATAATGCCCTGCGCACTGGCTACGTGCGCCAGCGCCAGTTTACCCGTTACGTCGCCGATGGCATAAATACCGGGTACATTGGTCTCCATTTTATCACCGATATCAATAAAGCCACGCTCGGTAAGCTTTACACCTACTTCTTCTAAACCAAGATTTTCGGTGTTGGGCAAAACGCCAATAGAGATAAGTGCCATTTGGGCTTTGATCTCTTCTTTTTTGTCGTCTTTGCTCACGGTTACCGTGACACTATCACCATGATCATCAATTTTTTCTACTTTCGTACCGGCCCGAATTTTTACACCAGAGCGGCCGAACAGCTTATCCATCTCTTTGCTGACTTCTTCATCTTCCAAGGGCAGCACCCGGGGTAAAAGCTCAACAATGGTTACATTGGCTCCATAAGAGCTAAAAACGTATGAGAACTCCATGCCAATAGCCCCAGCCCCGATAACCACGATTGACTCAGGTACTTTGGTTTGTTGCAAGGCTTGATGATAGGTTAGCAGCGTTTTGCCGTTAATTTCAAGACCAGGGATTAAGCGTGCTCTGGCTCCAGTTGCAATGATGATGTTTTTGGTCTGATGCACTTCATCGCCGACCTGTACTTCGGTAGCGCTTTTTAATTTCCCGACTCCTTCGAGGACATCAATCTTGTTCTTTTTCATCAAAAAGCCGATACCCTTAACCAGCCGCTGGCTAACCTGACGGCTGCGTTTGTGGGCTACGCTGTAATCGAGTTCTAGGTTATCAAACTTAAAACCTAGAGCTTTCCCCTCGTGTTTAAGAATATGAGCCACTTCAGCATTGTGAATAAGCGATTTGGTTGGAATACAACCCCAGTTTAGGCAGATACCCCCTAAATGTTGCTTTTCAACAACAGCCGTTTTTTGGCCCAGTTGGCTAGCTTTAATGGCGGCAACATATCCTCCCGGACCGCCCCCAATAACAATTGTGTCGTAACTTCCCATTGTTACACCTTTCTGATTTGAGATATTTGAACGCAGACATGTGGAGATACGCGTTAAAGTATACCATAACCTTAATTGTTTAAGAAAACTTTTGACGTGGTCTATTATTCGACGCGCTGAAGATAGTGAACCTTACACAGCAAGGAATTGACAGTTATGGTGTGCTCAACAGGCTAAAGCGGTAACATCTTTAAATCTAAATTGTAGTTGGCAACAATGAAAATTTTGTGTACAATACTAATTGGCAATAAGTTTCGTAAAAGTAATCTGCAAAATCAAGGTGAAAACGAGATGATAGAAAACCAAAAACCGTCTTATATTACCATCGTAGAAGGCCCTCCACCTGAGTTTCGAGATGTTTCAAGTGAGTGGTCTATTGGCGTTTTCGAAGGCATGGATGGTAGCGAAATTGCGGTGTGTGAAATGCGTGCGTTTAATGGTCCTCAACTAGTTAAACGCTGTCAAGATGCCTGGCAGGAAGGTCGACCGGCCCGGCTGGATTTTCCCACGGATGATGGGGTACGCGGTGAGCTTGACATTGTAGCTATCCGCTGGGAAGAAGTTGAAGAAGGCCATAAAATTTATTTGTGGGTAAAGATTTAGCACCTATCAGGAATTATAACTTTTGTTATGACTTCTATCGTCTACGGCAATGATGCTGTGGGCGATTTTATTTTTGTAGCCGGGCCGTAAGTTGCAACCCCTTTCCCGCCGGATTATGCTGAATAATAAGTGATCCCCCAACGGCTTCCAGGCGTGTCCTCATATTTTTTAATCCGGCCCCTTCTTCTATGGTGGCTGCGCATCCTTGACCGTTATCTGCGATGGTTATACATATTGCGTCCACTTTTGCTGAAACACGCAGACTCACCCACGTGGCCTGCGCGTGTTTGCGAATGTTGAGCAACGCCTCTTGCACTAGCCGAATTAACGCCAGCTTTTCTTCTTCGGAGACACTAAAGCCGGCCTCCAACCCTTCAAAATCAAATGTTACGTCAGGTCCATTGCGTTGAATATGCGTCTGGATGGAGGCTTTTATAGAGTCGACTAAACTGTCTCCATCGTCAACGAACGGCGAACGCATATCACTAATCATGTCCCGAACTTGGCTTGAGGCCAAATGGATGCGTTCTTGAAGCGCTGCCAGCTCAGCCGCCAGCAGTTCATAATTATTGCGCTCTAATAATTTTTTACAGATACCTGCTTGCAAGCCAAGTTGTAAAGTTGTTTGGGCAACGCCATCGTGAAGTTCTTTGGCAACATAATGACGTTCTTGTTCTAAAGCAGAGAGTAGTGTTTCGGTACAGGGATTCATTATTACTCCTCAGAAATGCTGGTGCTCCTGCTCCTCTCATTGTACCCTATCATTCTATCATTGCCGTGGTGGTCATGACAACCTACTCGACTCAATCTGGACAGCGTAATAGCAGCCTTTATTTCACAAAGTCATTGATAGCATCAAAGTAAGGAGCCATCCCCACCAGCATTAAGTCGTTGTGCCCGGCCCTGGGCACAAGAACTATGCGTTTGTCGATTGCCGCACTGCGATCGTGCAAGGTTTGTCCGTCCGAAGCCGGAATGAGATAGTCTTCCATGCCGTGGATGACGAGCGTGGGTATGGTTATTTCTTCTATTTTGGCTGTGTTGCCGTACCCCATTGAGGCATCGTCAGCATCGATGTCCAGCCCCCCTAGCCGAGAGATTAACGAAAACGTATTGGCAAAACCACTTTCGATAATAATCCCTGCTAGCTGCTCATCCTTTTTGTGAGCAACCTCTATAGCAGAAGCACTACCTAACGAGCGCCCCATCACATAAATTTTTGATGGCTTGACCTGATGTGCGCTCAGAATATCATCGAGCTGCTCAAAAACAGTCACGGCGTCGGTTAACTGGTTACTGGGAGTGGGTTGACCTCCACTCATACCATACCCTCGATAATCGACAATAAGAAACGAGATCCCCAATTGAACATACATCGGGCCGATAGTCGCGTAATCGGCGGCAATTTCGCCATTGCCGTGAAAGAAGAGGATAAGCGGCGCACCGTCGTTGGCTTCATGGAGGTAAGCACTGAGCGATAACCCCGGCTCTACCTCGATAGGAACAGACAACCCGTTTGAGGTGAAATCGACACCGCGCCGGGGATGGAATAAAATGCTTAGCACTTCGGGTAAGTCAAGAATAGGTTCCGTCATACTACTGCCTCGCTGATAAACTTGCCTTAAATGGATTTTATGGGAGGTTTTACGTGTTGCGTAGTTCTGTGATTACCTCCACAAATGCCGCACCGGCTTTTTCAACCTGGTCAGCACTCACATCTAAGTGGGTCACCGCGCGCAGCATTGTGTCGGTGAACGCGCCGATGTTGATGCCTCGCGCTTCGAGCTGCTGACTGATAACACCGGCGGATACGCCCGTTTCGGCGACATCGATAAATACAATATTTGTCTCGATGGTTTCCGGCTGTAATCGTACTCCTTCACATTGGGTTACTATTTCACCCAAGCGGCGGGCATTTATGTGGTCCTCAGCCAGGCGCTCAACGTGGTGTTTTAGGGCATACAATCCTGCCGCGGCCACAATGCCGGCTTGCCGCAGCGCCCCACCGATACGCTGTTTCCAATACCAGACTTCATCAATAAAATCTTGAGAACCGGCCAACACGGCTCCCATAGGGCAACCTAACCCCTTGCTCAGATCGATCCAAACGCTGTCAAAGTATTGAGCAAAAGTATGAGCCGCAACCCCCGATGCGACAACCGCATTGAGCAACCGTGCCCCATCTAAATGAAGCCGTAAATTATGCGTTCGCGCCACGTTGGCCACCGCCTCAATGGTCTCTAGCGGCCAGATAGCCCCCCCACCCAGATTAGATGTTTGCTCAACCTCAACCAACCGAGGGCGTGGACTATACCGGCTTTCCTGCCGAATAGCGTCTGCCAGCATATCGGCGGTGTAGATGCCGTTACGCCCGGCCAGAGGCTGAATATGAGCACCGGCCAGCGCCGAAGGCCCCCCGCCCTCAAAATTGATGATATGCGCCGTATGGTCGGCGTAGATCTCATCACCGGCCTTGCAATGCACCAAAATAGCGATCTCATTGCACATCGTGCCTGATGGCAGAAAAACCGCTGCTTCTTTCCCCAGGAGTTCAGTTACCTGCTCGCATAACTGGTTGAGGCTCGGATCAAGGCCGTGTTGTTCATCGCCAACTTCTGCCTCGGCCATACATCGGCGCATGGCCGCAGTTGGCCGGGTTTGGGTATCGCTGTATAGGTTGATGAAGCCTTCTTTCATCAGTCTGTCTCCGGGGAAGATAGCGCTGTTGATAAAAAAACACCCCGCGCTCAGCAGCGTGAGCACGGGGTATCTTACATTATAAACGCAATTGATACACGCAATTAGCGCAGGTCAAACCGCTTAGACTTTGGGGCCGGCGTTAATGATAGCGTCGCTGCTGCCTTCTTTGTATTTCTCAAAGTTCTGAATGAAGAGGTTGGCCAGCTTGAGCGCTTGCTTGTCATAAGCTGCGCCGTCAGACCAGGTATTCTTCGGAACGAGCACTTCGGACGGGACGTTCGGGCAGGAAGTGGGGACGCCCACGCCAAAGATGGGATCGGCTACAAACTCAACGTCGTTCAGTGAACCATCGTGAATGGCATCGATGATCGAGCGGGTATGCTTGAGGCTCATCCGAGAGCCAACGCCGAACGGACCACCGGTCCAGCCGGTGTTGACCAGCCAGGCTTTAGCGCCGTATTTTTCCATCTTCTCAGCCAACTGTTCGGCGTATTTGCTGGGGTGCCAGACGATGAAGGC
>JAGRBY010000250.1 GCA_020433835.1 Anaerolineae bacterium
TTCTCTTCAACCAACTCCCTACTTCGGCCGACAACTGGACCCGACTTACAAATTCTTCCCAAAAGCCCCGTACGCTCTTTACTATCCACAACCCTTAGCTAATGGCCAAATTACTTGCCATTGGCCTATTTGGTTTCCGTTAATTTCAACCTTGCCTTTTAAATTTCTGGGCATAACCGGACTGTACCTTATTCCCTTGTTGAGCGGCTTACTCACCGTATTTCTGGCAGGTGTTCTGGCCCATCAACTTATGCCGGGAACCGAGGAATTCGCGATACCGGTTGTTGGTCTGGCTACATCTATCTTTTTCTACAGCCTGCTTTTTTGGGAGTATACATTCGTTATAGTACTTGGCCTGGTTGCTTTGTGGCAGGCGACGAAGTTGCATCAAATCCAGCATCGATGGAGAAGATTTCTTTTAATCAGCATGCTCTTGGGGATGGCCACAGCAATTCGGGCAGAAATGAGTATCTATGCCCTGGTTGTGTTACTTGTTGGAAGCTATGGGTTACTTGTAGATAACGATCAACAATTTCGGCCCAATTTGGGCGTTGTGATAATCCTCGTTGTTATGCCCATCGCCATTGTTTTGATTACGTATTTGAGCAAACCATCAGGCGCTATTGGGCTAATTCCGACCCGATATTGGCAGATGGTGGGGGATGTTTGGACTTCGGTGAGGGGTTATGACTTTTGGCTCAATAGCCCTGGCCATCTGCGGGCCTTATGGATTAATAGTGTCGATGAGTGGGGACCAAATATTCCGGAGATAGTCACCTGGATTGGGTTACTTGTATTGTTGGGTGGAACAATACCTGTCTTCTTTGCCCCTAAAATGGGGAGCTGGTTGGTTATCGGTGCAGCAGCGGTTGTGGGAGGAATAAGTCTATATGCCTTATTTCTAGCGCCAACCTTTCGTTTTGTTCACAGCATATTTTTACCGGCACCTTTCCTGTTCCTTCTTTTTTTAGCTGTTCCCTATGCCCATTCCAGTCATCGATTTGACGTTAGAGTGATAGTTAGCACCACAATTCTCTATTTGATGGCCGGATCGATGGCCGCCATTATACGCGCCGGAGCCGGTAGTACTATTGGTGGTGCGGAGTGGGGTGCCCGTTACACCTTAATTATTTATCCCTTGGGTAGCATCTGCGCAGTCGTAGGATTTTACTATTTCTATCAAAGTATCCATACCGGCTGGCAAAAGAGTTTGTTGATTGGAATAGCAACATTATTGATATTTGTCGGCTTGATTTATCAGGCGAGGGGGATAAAGGAACTTCAACATAGCAAACAAACGTTGAGCATCTACGCTAATACCCTGGCGCAAATCGATGCTCCAATCGTGACCGATATTTGGTGGTTGCCTTCGTCCCTGGCCACGCGTTTTTTGGATCAGGAGATGTATGTCTTATCGCGTAAAAAAGATTTATACCCGTGGTTAGATTTGGCAGCTGCTCAAAAGGAGACATTTACCCTTGTTACCTTTAATCCACCCGGCAAAGCGTTTGTTCAAATGGCTCCGCACCCACTTAAACTGAAGAAAACACAAACTGTACATGCGTTATCCCTGCTAACCTTTGAAATAGAGGATGCTGAAAGTTCCGAGTAGCAATGTTGCCTCACGGATTGAGAGATGGATGATTTATGAAAATCACCTATATTCTTGACCGTCCCGAGTTAGGCGGTGGTGTTAAGGTTGTGTTTCAACACGCACAGTTGTTGCTGTCATTGGGACATCACGTTACAATTTTAGGCCGGGGAGCAAAGCCAGGCTGGGCGAATTTTCAAGGGAGCTACTGTAATTATCATCGAACTACACCGCAACTTGATGCTCAAGACCTTGTTGTCGCTACCTACTGGACGACCATTCCTATTGCCGAAACGCTGAACGCAGGACCGATTGCCCACTTTTGCCAGGGCTTCGAAGGTGATTATCCTCATCTGACATCGGTTCGCACTGAGATTAATGCGATTTATCACCGTAAACTGCCGACTTTAGTTGTCGCGCCCCATTTGGCTGATCTGCTGCGCAGCCGATTTGACCGCAAGTCGTATCTGGTACCCCCTCCGCTCGATGCTTATTTTCGCCCTTCATTTCGATTGCGCCCCCGAAAATGTCCTTGGATCGCCATTCACGGCATATTTGAATGTGACTGGAAAGGCGTAGTCACCGGTCTTAAAGCCGTGCGCCGTTTGCGGGAAATGGGATTACCTTGCCGCTTGCTGCGTGTCGGTTTGCTGCCGCTCTCACCCGACGAAAAAAATATCTTGCCTCCCGACAAATACATCCACTGTGTGCCGCCTCAGCATATTGCCCATGAAATGCGACGCTGTGATTTGCTGCTTTTTCCTTCATTGCCTACCGAAGGGTTTGGCTTGCCGCTGCTGGAGGCGATGGTTTCAAAAGTACCGGCGGTGGCCTCCGATATTCCATCGGTGCGCTTTATGGGGCAGCAAGCCGTTTCGTATGTGCCGCCACACGATGTTGAGGCCTTTGCGGCTGCGGCCGAAAAGCTCTTGCAAAATCCTAAAGCTTGGCGGCAAGCGCGACAGCAAGGCTATGAGGCTGCGCAGCGTTTTCGACCCGAAGCAGTAGCTCAAGAACTTGTAGCCGGGATGTCCTGGGCTATTGAAAAGGTCGGTGGCTGAAACAAATGTCAATTGGCATTGTTATCGTTCATTATCATACGGCCAACTTGCTTAGCTGTGCCGTTGCCTCGCTCCACAGTGAGCTAACTACCAATGGGCTGAAGGCCGACATAGTTGTAATTGACAATGGCAGCAGCCAAGCCGAACGCGAGATCATCACGCGGCTGCCGGTTCGCTATATTGCTGCCGGTGGTAACTTGGGCTATGCGGGGGCCATTAATTTGGGGGTTAGCCAAACCGATGCCGACGTTTTGGTGTTGATGAATTCTGATGTCGAGTTTCTTCCGGGCTGTTTCGCGGCGTTGCTTCAAGCCTTGGCAGCTAACGCCGACGTGGTTGGACCTAAACTTTACTTGGATCCGCAAAAAATGGTATTGCTACCACCGACCGAATGCTACAATCGGTTTGATGACTTTGTCCGGCAGTTGGCAAAGTATGGCAATAGATGGGCCAAATTTTCTCGCGCGCGGTGGCGACACCATGCCCGCAAACATTGGCTGGCCACAGCACCCATTTCTACGGTAAATTTAAGTGGGGCGTTGTTGGTTTTACATCGACGAACCTGGGATATCGTAGGGCCGTTTGATGAGGGCTTTAAGCTTTATTTTGAAGAAGTTGATTGGTTAAGGCGTTTGCAACAAAAAGGATTAACAGGACATTATGTGCCTGCTGCCGAGGCTATTCATTATTATAATCAAAGTGCAGCCTATCAACCTGATGTTTCGCGCTGGTTTACGGCATCGGCGCAACGTTTTGGTCGCCGTTATTATGGGGACTGGTTCTTAGCCATGACTTCCCGAATTTTTCGGCGTAAGGTAGCGCGGTTCCCCAAAATTACCCGGCTTCCGAAAGGCATTCCCCAGATCGATTTATCCCATTTGGTTGGCATGGCGCAGAAGCCGTTATGGATTGAGTTGGCCGGCTCGCCGTTGGGTTTTCCGGCTGCGGCCGCCCGAATTGCACCGGAACAAGGTTCGTGGCGGTTACCGGCAGCGGTATGGGATAAGCTAGCTCCCGGCACCTATTATCTTCAAGTAGTAGACAGCCGGGGCCGGGAATTGAAACGGGTTAGCTTCGAGCGCCCGGTCATTGCCGGAGAGCCATATCAACCCGGCGATGAGGTGACGAATGACTAGTTTAGTAATTCTGAAGCAGCAGCGAGCCGAAAATAGGTATGCCCCGGAGTTTAACTATTTGTGGTCGGTCTGTCAGGCCCAGGCCAGGCAGGTTTTTGACTCGGTTGAAACCATCATCGTCGCTGATGATGATACATTAGCGACGATAAAACTAGAGCAGGCTGATTATGTGTTGCTGCTGGGATTGGAAAATATACAGTTCACCGCCACCAGCCTGCACCATATGAAGGACGCTATCGATCAAAGTGGGAAAATTGTTGTGCCGCCGCGGTTGGCCGACTTTTCTTTTGTTAAAGATAGACCGATTTACACCCTGCGGGAATACGAAATCCTTGAGGCGAAAATTCTATCCCAAGGCGTCCAGCCTCACCCACCTCGCCGATCACACTTGCCTATATCTCTTATTTCCGGCTCTGCCTATGATCGCCATTTGTCCAAGTTTTCAGTAGCTGAGATTTTTAGTCAACCTGACCTACTGGCAGAAACCTTTGCATCGGCCGACTGGATTACGGGGGCGGGCATCTATCACCAATTTATTGATTATTACGGCCAGACTCGCGACGACATACTGCCTTACTTACCCCAGCACGCACATCATATTTTAGAAGTCGGTTGTGGTCGGGGTTTAACCGGGAGACTCATTCAGACCCAATTGGGCTGTCGCGTGACGGGCGTGGAACTCAATCCGGTGGTCGCTGAAGAAGCTAAGCGACACCTGTGGCAGGTGATTGTAGGCGATATACAAACGGTAACTCTGGAGCACAACACCTATGATGCCGTTGTCGCTACCGAGCTTTTTGAACATCTGGTTGAGCCGGAGATATTTTTAGAGAAAATGAAACGTGCGCTAAAACCGGCAGGCCGAATTATTTTGTCGGTGCCGAATGTCGGGCATTACGCGATTGTTGAAGACTTATTAGCCGGACGTTGGGATTATATCCCTATCGGCTTGTTATGTTACACGCACGTTCGCTTTTTTACCCGCGCTACAATAGAAGCGTGGCTTACAAGAGTGGGCTTCGAAACCTTTCACATTATTCCGCAGTTAACGGAGCTGCCGGAACATTTCTTGAACCTGCCTGATAGGCTTGATGTCGATATCGAGAACCTCAAAACCAAAGGGTTTTACGTAATTATTGATAACGCATGATGGCAACTTTTCAATTTCGACCCTATCGTCGTGGTGATGAAGCGCTGATTAACCAGGGCTTCAACGAAGCTTTTAATCTTGATCGTTCGCTTGAGGCGTGGCGCTGGAAATTTGACTCGCCGTCAGGTGATCCCTGGATTATTGTGGCCGTTGATCAAAATAATGAAATCGTGGCCCAATATGCTGCTGTAGAGGCTCCTTTTCAACTTAACGGACACGTATTTCGGGCTGCGCAGCCGGTCGATGTCTTTTGCCTGCGGCGTCCCGGCACTTTAGAACACGAAGTGCATCTGAACTCCGTTCGCACCTTTTTTCGTACGTATGGCCATGGCGATCAATTGGCCTTGTTGTACGGATTTCCCGGTAAGCGGGCTTTGCGTTTGGGACAGTTTGAACTCGGCTATGGTGAAGCTGTCCCTGTGCCTATCTGGCGATTTCCGTTGGCCCGTTTTACATGGCCTTTTAAGCGCAGCCAATCGCGCTATGAGATTCGCGATGGATGCCAACCCCAAGAGCTTGATGCGCTGTGGCAGCGGTGTGGGCAACGCTATCCGGCAGTGGTTGTGCGGGATAGCAATTGGTTGACTCGTCGCTATATAAGACGGCCACATAATAGCTATCAGTTTTTAACCGTGTGGCAAGCAGACAGAATTGTAGCCTGGGTCGTTTGGCAAATTGCCGGCGATACCCTCCAATGGATCGATCTGCTTTGGGATGGTGAGGATGTTCACGTGTTGGCGGCGATTCAAAAAAAACTCGAGCATCTGGGACATCGGGCGAAGGCGCAACACCTGGAAATGTGGGTGTCGGGTGACGCCCAGGTAACAGCATTCCTGAGTTCGAACGGTTGGGCGTTAGGCGAGCATCCTCACGGTTTGTACGCCGTAGCGCGTTCGTTTCACCCCGATATTGACGGTTCTGATGTGATTCGTCATTTCTATTTTACTATGGGCGATATGGATTTGGTGTAACTTTATCGAAACAGGAATTTTTATGAAACACACTTCTTCATCCGATAACTCGCTGGTTCAAGCATTAAAAAACCAAGTAGAGTCTAATGCCGATAAGGCGGTTCTGACATTTCTTCAAGCCGATCAAACCGTTCGGACAGTTACCTACGCCCAACTCGATCACGATGCTACCCAATATGCGCAAACTCTACACCATCAGGGTGTTGCTCCTCATGATGTTGTTGCCCTCATTTTCGATCACGGCTATGAACTTGTGGCCGCATTTTGGGGAGCGGTCTATTTGGGCGCTATTCCCACTATTTTTCCCTATGTTACGCCCCAGACATTACCTACAATCTATAAAGAACGCGTGGAGCCACTGCTCGAATTTAGTCAGGCAAAAGCCATCATGACCGATACAACGCTCAAAGCGACATTGTCGGATAATCTGACTCATACCGGGTACCTAATTTTAACTGTTGATGAGGTTACCAATACAGCCGACATCGATAGCCCACTTAATCTCATGGGTGGCACCGAAACAGCCTATATTCAATTTAGCGGCGGCACTACGGGGCGACCAAAAGGCGTTGTACTATCGCATCAGGCTGTTCTAAACCATATTCAATCGTTATCAGCATCATTTCCTTTCACGGCGGCTGATGTTAGCGTAGGTTGGCTGCCGCTTTATCACGATATGGGGCTGGTGACCCAAATGTTGCTGCCCTTGCTTGTAGGCGGGACGGCGGTTTTCATTCCGCCCGCATATTGGATTCGCCATCCCGAGAGTTTATTTCAGGCCATCGATAAATATAAAGGCACGATGAGTTGGATGCCTAATTTTGCCTTTTCTTACTGTGCTCGTCGGGTGCAGAATAACTATTTGCAGGGGCTTGATTTAAGCAGTTGGTCGCTTTTGGGCAACGGCTCTGAGCCGGTGCAGTTGAAAAGTATCGAGCAGTTTAGCCGACGATTCGAGCCGTACGGTTTTCAGCCGGAAGCGCTGATGGTGGGCTATGGGATGGCTGAAAATGTGGTGGGCCTCTCCGTTACACCGCCCGGTCAGTATCCTCAGGTTGATTGGATTTCCATTGATGCTTTGCAAACACAGCAGCAGGCACTCCCGCGTTCTGCCTACGCTGAAGACGCTACCCCTATTTTAAGCTGCGGTTACCCTATTCAAGATATTGAGCTAGAAGTTGTTGATGTTGAGGGCAACGCGCTCGAAGAGCGACACGTTGGCGAGGTGATTTTTACAAGCAACGCCTTGCTGACGGAATATTATCGCCAACCCGATTTAACTGCCCAGGCGTTGCGCGACGGTTGGTTGTATACGGGTGATCTTGGCTACAAGTTGGATGGGCAATTGTATATTTGTGGTCGGCTTAAAGATGTCATTATTGTTGAAGGGAAGAATATTCAGCTCCATTATATTGAAACCATAGCCCAAACCGTTGTCGGCTCTGCCGGAGGATTGGCGGCTGCTTTTGGGGTATTTGATGAACAGTCGGGAACGGAACGTGCTGTCTTGGTTTGCGAACTCTTAAATGACGCGGATAAGCTGAAACAGAACCAATTGGCCCTGCAAATTCGCCAGCGGGTATTTGCACAGCTCGATGTATCGCTGGCCGATATTCAGTGGGTACCCAAAGGATGGATCATCAAGACCACCAGCAGCAAAATCTCTCGCACGGCGAACCGGCAGAAATATGGCGATGAAGCCCGGCAACCGGCAGCCGCGACGGGCAATAAACAGGGCTGGTCCGCGTTACAAGAGATACCCTCTCCCCAACGCCGATCATTTTTATTCGCGTACATTTCTACCCAAACCGCCGAGATTTTGGGGCTTGATCGAACCACGCCGCTTTCGCCTCGGCAGGGTTTTCTGGAATTAGGCATAACATCGTTGCAATCCGTTGCGTTGAAAAACCGCATTGAAATTGGACTGGGCTGCCGATTGCCTGATACCGCTGCTTTTGATTTTCCAACACTCGATACGTTGGTCGATTTTCTGCTTCAAACCCTATTCCCGCAAGAACAAACTGTATCGCCATCGACACCTTCCGATGAGATTGATTCGCTTCTAGCCGCAATTGAGGCTTTATCGGAGGAAGATGTGAAACAAAAACTTATTGAACATCGGTCAAAAAAGGGGAACAGTTAAATTCTCAGAGAGGCATCCTTCTGGGAATTCAGGGGCATTTACGTTCGGGCAAAGATGCACTTGCGGCAAATGAAATTATCCGGGGCCTTTTCACGGCCGTAACTCCAGCGCCGGTAGCGGGCCAGTTCAGATCCGGCCAACACTTCGGCCACGGTTTGCCGGGTTAAATCGCCCACAACATACTGCTCTCCGTAATCCTGGCAGCACAAGACACAACTGCCCTGGGCCGTGATGTGCAGGTGGTGCAGTGGCCGAGATCCCATCTGTTCACATCCCCGCAGTATGAGGTGGGCAGGTGTCGATTTCATTTCTAAAGCTAAGTATTGGGCGCGGTCGTTGGCCTTAAACGACGCAATTTGAAATCGAGACCCGGCAAAACGGGCCGCAATTTCTTGATAATCAGCCCGATGCTGATCATCGCCGCGCCCTAACACAACGATTTTCATGAGAGGTGCCACCGGCAAATCTTTGATGTAGTCCAGATGACGCAGAACCAAATTAAGGTGATCTTTGCCTCGATCATGGCGATAATGGTGCTGATTTAACGTTGATAGATTAACCGACAAATATCCCAGCCCCCCCATCTCGATGATGGTGTCGATCCGTTCCAGAGTCAACCCGCTGCCGTTAGTCAACACAGCCGGAACCAAGCCATATGATCGTAAGATTTCAACCTGTTTGACAAAATGTTTGTCGATGGTGGGTTCGTTATAGTTGTTCATAAATACCGCTTCGAGCGTGTTTTTGTAATCAGCCAATTGGAGAGCAATACGCTCATACAACTCAAGCGGCATAAAATGGTGCTGACGCGGAGCAACCGATACCGGACAGAAATAGCAGGCTTGATTGCAGACTGAATGGGCTTCGAGGGAAACATACTTGAGTCGGAAACGACCGTCTAAATCGACGTGGGTGGGAACCAGCCAGCCTTGCTGAACCAAAAAATCTTTGTCCACATGCGGTATCTGGTTAAGCCTGACCTTGCGTTTGTATAGATTGCGCAAGGTTTGATAAGCCGGTTCACCCTTTCGAAGCCGTTGGTCGGTTAGGGGATTGTAAAAGTTGTCGGCTTCAACATGGAGATAAGGGTCTACCTGCCAATCGTTCTGTTGATCATTAGACAAAATGTGATCCATAAAGTCAGTTTACTACAAGACATGGGCAGCGCATAATTGCGATAAAGCGTGAAGCGCATCGCAATTAAAGAATAGGTGTGGACCGCCGAGGGTACTGAAACTATTGTTTGATTGTAGAAGTAAGGTGTGGAAGTATTGGGTCGAGGCATAAGCAAGATAAAAATTTACTATTTCTTATGACTGTTCAGCGTCTCAACCTCACCCCATAACCAGAACGCATCCGTGCAGCTAGGGAGCATTTCAGTTTTGGGGCAACCGGTCTCATTGAAACACTGAAACACTGAACATGTTGATTTCACTGAATTCAGCCTTTCAACGCGTGCGATTTTTTGATAGAGGATTGATGAGA
>JAGRBY010000251.1 GCA_020433835.1 Anaerolineae bacterium
CCTTCCTGCTTCGTTTTGTACAACATCCTATTCCTGATTTTTGTCTCTTGTCAAATCTGTCTCTGCGTAAGGTAAGTTAATCATACTTCATTGGGTATTCAAGCGTATAGGAACGTAACAATGCATATAACCGTTAATCGCTATGCGGCCTTTGCGTGGGGGACGCTGGGGCTAAACATTTTTGTTATTCTGTGGGGGGCTTTTGTACGGGCTACCGGCTCTGGAGCGGGTTGTGGCAGCCACTGGCCCACTTGCAACGGCGGGGTTATTCCCTGGTCGGCTCAAACCGAAACGCTTATTGAATTTACCCACCGCATAACCAGCGGGCTGGCTCTTGTGGCCGTGATAATTTTGCTGGTGTGGGCCGTACTAAGTTATCCCAAAGGGCATACCGTTCGGTGGGGGGCGAAGCTGGCGCTAACATTTATGATTGTTGAAGCCTTATTGGGGGCGGGGTTAGTTTTGTTCAAACTGGTGGCCGATAATACCACCACTGCCCGGGCGATAGTGGTGGCGCTTCATTTGGTAAATACATTTTTGCTACTCAGTATACTCACGCTAACCGCCTGGTGGGCGTCGGGCGGACAGCCGATTCAATGGCGCGGGCAAGGCTGGCTGGGCTGGGCCATTTGGGCCGGGTTTGCCGGCATATTACTTTTGGGAGCCAGCGGCGGGGTGACGGCTCTGGGTGACACGCTCTTTCCAGCTACCTCGCTGGTTGAGGGGTTGCGTGAGAAGTTCTCGCCCACAGCCCATTTTTTGGTACGTTTGCGGCTGTACCATCCAATTTTAGCTATTACGGTTGGGGCTTATATTATTGTGGTGGCCCAGGTGTTTAATTATTTTCGCTCCACACCTGCTACGCAACTGTTTGCCAAAGCGTTTACGGGCCTGTACGTTGTTCAATTGTTAATTGGGGCGTTCAATGTGGTGCTGCTTGCTCCTATTTGGATGCAATTAATTCATCTTTTTATGGCCGATTTACTTTTAATTATTTTTATTCTATTTATGGCAACGGCATTTGCTCATCGCGTAGCACAAGAGGAGCCGATTCGCCACGCTGTACCCCAAACCGGATAAGAAGGAGGTAGCTATGGACACCTCAGAAAACAAAAAACCGTCGGTTGCTGATTTACGAATTGAGTATGAGAGGCCGAAACTGCAACGCAGCATGTTAAAAGCGGATCCTTTAGAGCAGTTTAAGCTATGGCTTGATGAGGCTATCGCGGCCAATATTATTGAACCGCACGCTATGACCCTTGCGACGGCCACGGCCAGCGGTATCCCTTCGGCCAGAACGGTGCTGCTGAGAGGGTATGATGCCAACGGCTTTGTATTTTACACCAATTACGACAGTCAGAAGGGCAAAGAGTTGGCCGAAAACCCTTATGCCGCGCTTACGTTTTATTGGGCCACGCTGCATCGGCAGGTACGTATTAGCGGGTCGGTCAGCCGCATTTCAGCAATTGAGTCGAACCATTATTTTCAGAGCAGGCCTAAAAGCAGCCAGATTGGGGCGTGGGCCTCTAAGCAGAGCCAAGTGCTTAGAAGTCGCGCAGAATTAGAAGATGAATTTCAAGAGTTCGAGACCGAATTTCAAGATAAAGACGTACCCAGACCACCGTACTGGGGAGGATTTATCGTATCGCCTGATATGCTAGAATTTTGGCAAGGGCGTCCTAGCCGTCTGCACGATCGATTTCGGTATAAACTGCAAGGTGATGGAAACTGGTTGATTGAGCGACTTTCGCCGTAAGTAAGGATCATAGGGCAAAGAAAAAGACCAAGTGCGGTTTCCTTGGCCTTTTTCTATAGAGGGAGAGATCACATTTCTTAGATTTAAAGCTATAATACCTGTTGTTTATTAATATTACGTGAACAGAAAATTAAACAGAGATTAAGTGTGGGTTCTCTTAAAAAAACAAGGGCATTACATAAAAAGTCAGGTTTGACATCCTCATACAGTTGTGTTAGTCTTGAAAAAACTGTGTGAATTTGATACAATCAATAAACGGACTAAATTATCGATCCTGACATAACTGCCCAGAGAGTAATGGGTATTACCTCCACCTGAGATCCCTAATAAAATCGAAATAACAGTAACCGGAGTGCGTTCAGTGCCAAAAGTATTATATGTAGAGGATCATCCAGCCCAGAGAGATATTCTGGCGCAAATGCTGGAATTAAATGGTTTTGAAGTAGCAGTAGCTAGTGATGGCTTAGAGGGTGTAGAAAAAGCTCAATCCTGGCTACCAGACTTAATATTAATGGATTTGCGTATGCCAAAAATGGATGGTTTTGAGGCCATAAAAGTTATACGCTCGGAAGACAAAACTCAAACTATCCCCATCATTGCTATTTCCGCTTGGGCAAGTGCTAAACATAAAGAGCGTGCTTTAGCTGCCGGGGCTAATGAACATTTCACCAAACCGGTTGACCTCAACCGCCTCTTAACCACTATTGGACGTTATCTAAAGGACTAGTTCTTTATTTATTATAAATAAAAAGCGGCGTCCTCATTGAGGTGCCGCTCTTTCTATTTATATTTACGCGTGCTTGACTGCCACCTACTTATCGGGTGCGATAAATTGCCCCCCCAACAAACAACATCACCACAAAGCCAGCAGCTATCAACAATAAACTACTGCGATCAGCCTGTGGCAAAACCCCACCACTGGTAGGAATACTCTCTACCGGAGGAGCAGTTGTATCTACAGCAACCGAGGCGTCCTGGGTAGGAGGAGGCACAACTTCTACAACCAGCGTATTTGTGGGCGTTACTTCTATTGGCTCCGTTTCATCTACGGTAGCCGGTGGCTCAGTGGCTGGAGGCTCCGTCTGGGCCGGCTCTTCCTGAGCTGCGGTTTCCCCGCTAACAACAGGTGTACTTGTAGAAGTAGGTTCGGGTGTGTTGGTAGCAGTAGGCGTGACGGTTGATGTGGGCGTATCGGTTGGGGGAATAGCGGTAGGGGGAATAGCTGCGGTTTCAGCAGCAGCCTGCTCTTGAGCGCGGTTCGATTGAATAGCAAACAACACTCCGCCTAAGCCAAGCAACCCTATGCAGATTAATCCAATTAAGGCAACTGCCAACAGAATAAATAACCGATTATTTGATTGACCACTTTCTATTTCATCCGCTGAAATGGCTCAGTCTCCTAAATTTCAAGCGTATAGTACGTTTTGGGCAATATTGACCTTTTTTTATATAATAACCGTATTCTTAATTATGGTCAAGTATGGATGACATAAAATGTAATAATTGATAGGGGTAACATTCCGTGGTTCGATATATCTCTTCTGATGATGACAGTAGTAGCGAGTTAACTTTACACGAACCAAAAGCCACAGGTTACCTGGTGCTTCTTTCCAATGGTCGCGTGAGCCACTCTTTCCCTTTAAGGGGTGAGGTGCAGTTGGGACGAGACAAAAAAAATGGTATTGTGGTCTCCGACCAAAAAGTGTCGCGCCTCCATGCTACCCTCATCGAAACCGATAATACGTATACTCTGCGTGATGAAGGAAGCGCAAACGGAACGTATCTAAATGGGGTACTTATAAAACAACCCTCCCGCCTGAAAGACAAAGATCGTATCGGCATTGGTGATACGGATTTTTTGTTTACCAATAGTATAGAAGACCCTCGCGCTATCGATCAACCCGCCTTTTTTAAGTCAAAACCTATTCTGCCGCAACAATCCGCTGCCTCATTTTCATTATCAACCGATAATAAAACCACCTGGGCTGTTTTAGGGTGCATGGGCATTACCATTATAGGGTTACTGATTGCTTTGGCTACATTGTTGGGAATGTTTGTAGGCCGCAGTCAGGTGGGGGGCTGGCTCTTGTTTTATATTGCAAGTTTTCTATAGTACACATAAAGGCTATGCTATCCTTATTGGTCGGATTTCTCCGGCCTTTTTAATTTAACTAACTTTTCAGGCCGATCAAAACGTGGTACTATTTCGCTTATGGAAAACAACTTCAGTCCAATATATCATCCCCCCTGGACAGCAAAAGATGTTGTGTGGGCACTTATTATTTCCATTGTATGGATAATTGGCGTCGGAATAATAAGCGGCATTGCTCAATACATTGAATTCCCTATCGATCCGAGCATTATTGTTTTGGTTGGCACCTTACTTTTGCTTGTACCGGTCTGGTATTTTACCATTTACAAGTATGGAGCCAGTTGGGCCGACCTGGGGCTGCGCGGCTTTCGTCCTCAAGCGGTTGGCATTGGCTGCGGTTTGATGGTCATCTCATTTATATTTAATTTTGTTTATGCATGGTTTTTGGGTATGTTTGGATTACAAATTCAACCCGATATTGCGCCCATGTTTGACGATACCGGCTTTCCTATAATATTATTATTTGGAGGAGCTATTGTGGCTCCTGTCATCGAAGAAATTTTTTTTAGAGGGTTTGTCTTTGCCGGGCTTCGTAAACGTTGGGACTGGAAAAAAGCAGCCTTGGCCAGCGCCGCTTTGTTTGCAATGGCCCACGTTATACCAACCTCGATTTTGCCTATCTTTATTTTGGGCGTCATTTTTGCATTTCTATATCACGTCTCCGGTTCGGTTTGGCCGGCCATTTTGATGCATATGTTAACCAATACGTTAGCTTTATCGGCTGCCTATGTCATTTCTCAGGGGTGGATACCTACCCCCTAGTAAAAATTTATTCTGTAACTTTTGGAAAGAAAAATCGCCATGTTTACCCTTATCGCTCCTGTTCCATTAGCACTCGCTACAGCCGTCAACCATTATCGCCAAAAGTATGATCCGCTTGTTACGGCGTTACCGCCCCACATTAGTATTCTTAGCCCTTTTGAATTTTCTGATCCACCCGAGATACTTTATAATCATCTACGCGATGTTGGAGAGACATTTGCCCCCATCAAAGTATCGATTACCGGGTGGGATAGCTATCGCCATATTGATTACCAGATTCGTCTACCTGTATTGGCCGGTAGAGAACTACTTGTTGACCTGCACGAAAACGTTTTAAGCGGCCCATTACGCTATTGTCCCGGCCAGGATAAAGATTATTCACCCCACATCGTTATAGGGAAGTTCGCCGAGCAAGCCGAGCAGGAAAAGGCAAAGCAAGATTTGCAAGGATTTGAACCTCACTTTATATTCAGGGTAACTCATGTAGAGCTGCTGCGTTGGGAACAAACAGGGCGGCCTTGGAAATTACAACGAAAGTTTGGTCTGGAAGCCACGTTGACGCACGCTCGCAGAAGATGAGAATCCAATATCATGGAGCATTTAGAGACGGATGGAATTTACGCAAGCAGATATATACAAATTGATCAACTTGTCGAACGGTCCGCTGTGGTTGGTTGGGGCCGATTTGAGCGAGGCCAATTTAAGCCGGGCCATTATGCGTGAGGCCGATTTAGCCTGGAGCAATCTACGCGGTGCAGATCTACGGGGGACTGATCTGGAAGAGGCAAGCCTTCGCAGCGCCGACCTGACAAATGCCGACTTACGTAATGCCAATTTGAAAGGGGCCAACCTGGAAGGCGCTATTCTTGACGGGGCCAAATTACAGGGCGCTATCATGCCCGACGGACGAACTTATTACTAAGCAGGCTTATTGACAAGCTGTTTTTTTAACCAGCTTGCCACCTGTCGGTTTATTTCAGGCATCAAGGTCAGCACAACGTGGCTGGCCTTTTTGGTTTCAATAAAATCGGCTTGCGGGGCTGCCTGATGCATCGCCTGGGCGTGCTCTGGTGGGGCAACACCATCGCGCCGGCTGTAGACCAGTAATATGGGCAGCGACGACAGTCGACTGATATAGGTCAACGGATCGAGCAGGGCAAATAGGTGGCTGGTTGTATGACGCGTTCGATAGCCGCCGCGATGCCAGATATCCCAGGCCTGTTTAACCGACATCTCACGCAGAAGCCACAAGACAGGTGCGCCATAAAGCGTGCGCCACATCTCCCTGTAAAAAAGAGCCTTGCTGTAATCTAGCTGAATAGGGGTTTCAAGCACAACCAATGCATCGACAAGATGAGATTGCTGCGGTATCGCCTCAACAAGCGACCGGATAGCAATGGCTCCTCCTAAACTAATGCCGATGATGCCGACCTGCCGTACGCCTGCTTGCGTTCGTAAAAATCGAAGGGCTGCCGGAATAGTTGTTAACACTTCAGGGTAAGTCAGCACGCGATGTCGATAATCGCCATGACCGGGCAGGTCGATGGTAAGCACAGTTAATCCTTCTGCTAACAAGGCCCTGATCAACAGCCATTTATACGATGTTTTGCTATCTCCGGCCCCATGTACCAGACAAACGGCTGCCTCGCGGTCGACATCTTTCGACGGCATCAGCAAATATCCCGGAATGACATCGTTACCGTCCGGGATGTGAACAAGCCGGGATGTTCCATGGGCTGGGTGATCCGGTTCAAAAATTTGATTGGGATCGGGTGGCGGCACAATAAAAGAGCCACCTAACAAAAGAACAACAAACGCTAATAGCCCACACAAAGGCACCCAAAGCAAAATAACAAGTCTCAAGGGTAGAAAAACCGCACCAAGCGTGATCAACCCTAAGCCTACCAAGCAACCTAACCATCGGCTTTGCCCAACCAACGAGATAGCGCGTAATTGTAAGGTTGTAGACATGAGTTGTCCTAACCCTAATGAGATTAAGAAAACCGCAGCGACTCCAAACACACGCTTTAATCCATCTGCGCCACGTTAGGGACATGGTGGGTATGCACTTTTTGATCATACAATGTAAAGCCCCGGGATTGATAATTGGCTAACGCGCTGGTATGATCGAGCGTACAGGTATGAACCCACACCCGCGCGGCATTCATAGCCCAGGCTTGTTCGATGGCCTGAGTGAGAAAATAGCCGCCCAGGCCTTGCCCCGTAAATTGCGGCAAAAGTCCAAAATAAGTCAGTTCAACAGCGTCACCCGGTTGTGTTTCCAGTTCAAAGTATCCAGCCGGGGTTCCAGATAGATAGCCGACCCACGTTCTCAGTTCAGGCCGATCAACCCAAGCCGCCCATTGCTCGATTGTCCATGCCAGCCGGTCGGTCCAATAGAAATCTCTGCCGACCGTTGTGTAAAAAAAACGATTCATCTCCGGTAGAGGAAGGCAGGCTTCTCTAACCTCAAAATTTGGATTGCTCTTTTCTTTGGCACGTAGCTGCTGTCGGCTGGTCATCTCCAGATAGTAGATTATAATTTCAATATCCATGGGTAAACTCCAAATCTCGCTTATTCATGCAATACGCGATATGATATAATCAGCGTCTAAAAACAGCAACCATCGATAAAAACTATGTATTTTGCTATCGCACTTATTGTTCTGATTGCCTTATTTTTGACCGGGCCAAAAGTAACCGTAACCTCAGAAATCCGGCCTATTACGCTATCGAATAATCTCGATGAGTATCTCATCGCCTCGGAGAATCGATTCGATGATATTGTGCCGGGGGCAGGAAAAACAATAGTTTGGGCTGATCCCACTCGCAAACAAAAAACACCCGTTTCGATTATCTACCTCCACGGGTTTTCGGCTTGCCGCCAGGATTTTATGCCGATTGGCGATCACGTGGCTCAAGCGCTGGACGCAAATCTTTTTTACACCCGCTTCACCGGCCACGGTCGCACCGGCGATGCCCTGGCCCAGGCCACCATCAGCGATTGGCTGCACGATACCCTTGAAGCGCTGGAAATCGGTCAAAAAATCGGGGATAATGTGGTTATTATCAGCAACTCGACCGGAAGCACACTGGCAACCTGGCTGCAATCGCACTTACAGAGCAGCGATGCGGTGCTGGCCTCGATCATGATTTCACCCAACTTTGCCTTAAAAAATCGCTTTAGTCGTTTGCTGGTCTGGCCGTGGGGGCATGTTATTTTGCGTTTGGCGATTGGTCCAACCCGCAGTTGGGAACCGATGAACGCGCAAGTCGCCACCTATTGGACAAATTGCTACCCATCGAACGCCGTTTTACCGGTAGCCGGGCTGGTAAAACTGGTCAAATCCATTGACCTGACTGCAATTACTACGCCGATTTTAATGTTTATCTCTCCGAATGATAGGGTTGTCGATACAGCCACCGCTGTAAAATGCTATCGCCAGTTTGGTTCTGATACAAAAAAACTCGTTGTCATCGAGGACAGTCAAGACCCCAGCCATCATATTTTGGCCGGAGATATTGTGTCACCCAACAACAACGAGTTGTTTGTTCAGACTATAGTTGATTTTCTAAAGCCGCTTATCGATTAGAACGGGACCAACTCCATTTGGCCTGATAAACTGCGCCTAAAAGGAGCAATACCACCACAATCACCGCGCCCCAGAAACGCCCGTCTTGCATAAGAACAACGTCCTCAGTACCGGTCACAGGTAGGGCACCGTCAACAAGCTCATCGCCTGAACCGCCGGTTCCGGTTGAGGTCATCGCCGGAGCGGTTTCGGTGCGGGTGATCGTCGTTGTGCTGGTTACCGGCCCAACCAGGCTAAGGCTATCGAGCGTGTATTCGGCCAAAGTTTGGTCGGCCCATTTGTTCCAGCCGCGAATAAAAATCGTCATCGTATCGGAAGTGGCGGTGATCGGAACCATCGACTCAGAGAAGGTGAACTCATTGGCATCGAAGCCTTGCTCAGCCCACGGAAGTTCCATCCAATCCTCAGCCGGAATGGCCCGCCAGTTTTCACCACCGTCGTAATCGATAGCATACTGCACCCGGTAGCCGTAGCTGCTGGCATCAACACTACCAAAGCCGGAACGAATCTGGCCGTTGATGGTGAGGGTGTAAACCTGCCCCGGCGTCACCTCGACCTTTTGGTAAATACCACCATATTGGTCAGGCGTAGTGCTTTTGTCGATGCTGATACGCTGCGCACTATCGCCGCTTTCAATAAAGGGGATAGCCGACTCGGATGTAAAGTTAACCACAGCATTGCTGGTGCCAAAGCCTTGCCAATTGACGCCAATACCCTCATCGCCAAAGCCTTCCTCAAAACCGCCGTTTGCGAGGATCTCTTCATTTTGCATCACTTCAACTTCAACTTCAACCGTTCTGGTTGTGCCGGAAAAATCGCCGGCTGTTGAATCGGATGTGCCGGTTGATGAAGAAGTTGAAGAAGACGTGCTAGAACTGGCTGTTGGTGTAGCCGTTGGTTCCGTAGTTGCTTCAGTGGTTGGTTCCACCGTTGCCTCTTCAGTAGCCTCACCTTCAGATTCTTCGGATGAGCCGCCGGAAATCACCCGTGTCGGAGTGGGTGTATCTTCATCAGGCGCGGGCGTATCGCCCTCTTCCACTTCCTCAGTGGCAATTGGGGTAGCTGTGGGCGGCTCGACGGCTACATCTTGTCCCCCGGCAGCAAAAAACACGTTGTAGATAAGCACCGCGACCAGGCAAACCAAAACCATGGCCAAGAGTGCAATGAGGATTATTCGTCGATTTTGTTGAAATCTTTCCATGAACCGCTCCACGTCATTGGTCTAAATAAGTTGTTATGTCAAATTGCTTTCTT
>JAGRBY010000252.1 GCA_020433835.1 Anaerolineae bacterium
TTATTCTGTTGTTAAGGTTCAACTCAATTTCTTAGCCTTCTGCCCTCAATACCGGAACGATGTTCTGATGTACGACAATTAAGGATTAAGGGAAAAAATTTCGCTCTATTCCTTACTGCTTGATCTTTACTTCCTGAATACAGCGGCAACTTGAGTTCTCATCAAAATTGGTTATGGCGGAGGGTACTCGAAGACAAGTTGAATGTCAAGCTCAAAAATTTGGCTGAATGGTATTCGCTATTATAATTCAACCATAAGAACTTGAAGGAGGTACAGCATGAGTGATGAAAGCACCATCATAAGAATTCGACGACGTGATCGCACCATGGTTTTCCCTGTGAATGAGCGAGACAAATTGCGTGAACTGTTAAAAGACCGCATTTGGTGGGATCGCCGCAGCAACCGCTGGGCCGGTCGTGGCGATGTGGATGAATTAAAAGAAATTTTAGAAGAAGCCGGCTATACGGTAAAAGTAACCGGAGCCGGATAACAGCCGACGTCAAAAAGAAAAAAATCCGGGGTAGGTTGCCCCGGATTTTTTTCTTGGCAAAAACACCAACACTTATTCGTCGTCGTCTCGTTTGGAAGCGGTAAGAACTTCCGGCTCGGCGCTGGTGGTCGTTTCTTCCGATTCCTCGTCGTCGGCAACAACGCGAGGCGGCTCTACCTTGGCTACCATTGACTCCGGTTCGGATAAAACGGTAATATTATCCGGCATGGTCAGGTCAGCCACGGTAATTGTGTCGTTAAGTTCTTTTAACGTCTCAACGCTCACTTCAACCGAGGAGACAAGATCGGCAGGCAGACATTCAATTTCAATTTCATCCAGCCCCTGGGTTAAGACCCCACCAAACTCTTCTACAGCGGGAGATTCGCCGATAAGATGAATCGGTATTTGTGCAACCACCTTTTCGTCCATTTTTACCGCATAAAAATCGACGTGAATATAATTGCGTCTAATCACATCGCGCTGAATATCACGCGCCAGGGTCATAACCGATTTACCACTGCTAACCTTTAAGGAAACCAGTTGGTGCGTACCGGCTTCATCCAAAACTTTGGTTAACGCTTTTTCTTCAATTTGCAACGGTGTTGACTCAACATCTCTCCCGTATAAAATAACGGGTACAATACCTTGCTGCCGCAAGTGTCTAACATTTCGACCCTTTATTTCACGGGGTTCTGCTTTTAACTCTAAAGCATCCATAAGTGCTACTCCTTAAATTCCAAATATTTCAGGCGGCTGATGATGGGCCGCGTTTTATTGACAAGAGATTTACCCAACTGCTTTTCTTAAAGAAAGATTCGTGTCGATACAATCTTACAGGGCGATTGGGCAAATAAAAATCGCCTTACGTCAAGATACGTGGCGATTTGTAGTATAGAACACTACTAACATAACTTTCTAATTTTAATAATGATTGGTCTTTTCGTCAAATTCAATAAGAAGGTGATTAAATATGAAAAAAACAGCAAAAAACTCTCTCATTGCTGTTGAAGAAGCTCTAGAGACAATTTTAGAGAGTATAACGCCGGTAGCCACCGAGACCATTCCGTTGAACCAGAGCTTTGGCCGGGTACTCGCCGCACCGGTAGTTTCAACGATTAACGTACCGCCGTTTGCCAACTCAGCGATGGATGGCTACGCCATTGTGGCCGCCGATAGTCAAGGCGCGGCGCTCGATAGCCCTGTTGTGCTAACCGTCGTTGACAACATCCCCGCCGGAGTTACCCCTAAAAAAACCATTACTCCGCATACCTGCGCCCGAATTATGACCGGTGCGCCCATGCCCCAAGGAGCTACGGCGGTGGTTCGCTTTGAAGAAACAAGCGAACAGATTTCAACGCATAGCGTGGCTAACGGGAAAGTTCTCGTTTATAATGCGATTTCAGAAGGCGATAACGTTCGGCTGGCCGGAGAAGATATTCAAACGGGACAAACGGTTTTGAATGTCGGTCATCGGCTCCGGCCCCAAGATGTCGGCGTGCTGGCGGCTATCGGTCAGGCGACGGTTTCTGTTTATCGCAAACCCCGCGTGGCAATTTTAGCTACCGGCGATGAGCTGGTCGATGTCGATGAGCCGATTACGCCGGGCAAGATTCGCAACTCGAACGAATATGTGCAGGCGGCGATGGTCGAAAAATACGGCGCGGAAGCCATCACGCTAGGGATCGCCCGCGACAATGTAACCGACTTAACCGCCAAAATCCGAGCGGGGTTAGAGCAGCAGGTCGATCTTTTTCTGACCTCAGCCGGCGTTTCGGTTGGCGATTTTGATATGGTCAAAACCGTCTTGGCTGCCGAGGGGCAGGTGCAGTTTTGGCAGGTTGGCATCAAACCGGGTAAGCCGTTAGCCTTTGGTCAGCTCCACGCATCCAACACATCGGTACCGTTAATTGGTTTGCCCGGTAATCCGGTGGCGGCAATGGTCGCCTTCGAGGTTTTTGCTCGACCGGCTATCCTCAAACTGGGTGGTCGGTTGTCGTGGGAAAAGCGATCGGTCGTTGCCAATTTGGATGAAGATGTAACCAACAGCGGGCGACGTCACTATATGCGGGCCTTTGTTTACCCTACGTCCAACGGTTATCGAGTAACGACGCGCGGCAGCGGAGTGCAGGTACAAGGTTCAGGCATTTTAACCTCGATGGTTTGGGCCAACGGGCTGGTCGTTGTGCCGGAAAATACCCGGCATCTGCCGGTTGATACACCAGTTGAAGTCTGGATTCTTGACTGAGAGTCTTAATTTCGCTAAACTTTCCAATTAACAAAATCGACCCTTATGCAAACTTTATCGTTACGGGCGATTGTTACTCCCCTGTGACGGGCACTGACCGGATAACAAATTCAATTTATATAGGTGAAATAAATTATGGCAAAAAACAGGAAATCGAGCCGGAGAGCAGTTCAAACCCAAAAGAGTTCGGGTATCTCGCCGGTTATGATCGGCGTGGTTGTAGCCGGAGTTCTTTTGATTGTGGCAGGACTAATCTATTTGGGCAATCAAGGGACAGAACCGGTTGCTCTTGATTTGACCAGTTTTCCAACTCTGGGCGATCCGAACGCGCCGGTAACCATGGTAGAATATT
This sequence comes from Anaerolineae bacterium, assembly GCA_020433835.1. The sequence goes on from JAGRBY010000252.1 coordinate 3,088, forward strand.
CTGACTTGGGCTGCCCTCACTGTCGGGCATTCAACACAGAAAAATTTGAGCAGCTAAAAACCGAGTATATCGACAGCGGCCAGGTGAAATATGTCGTGCATCCCTATTATCTGGGCAATCCTCAAATCGGTTTAGCCACCCAGGCAGCCTGGTGCGCCTACGATCAAGGTGGCTATTTTGAGTTCCAACACGCCATGTTTGAACGACAGGGGCAGATTGGGTATACCACAGACGCCCTGGCCGCTTTAGCCACCGAACTGGGTCTCGATGGCGATGCCATAGCCCAGTGCGTAAGCAGTGGAACCCACAGCAGCGATGTTGAGAGCGCCCGACAGGCAGCCACCCGGCGCGGTGTTAATTCTACGCCCACCTTCTTTGTTAACAACCAGCGTATTGAAGGCAATGTACCTATCGCCCAATTTGAGAGTGTTATTAATCAAGAAGTAGCTTTTGCCCAGTAACATCCTATTTTATTACACGCAACCGCAAAACAAAGGTCGGTGTAATTTTTAGCAAGCACTTTCGTTTCAACAACGTGCAGCGACGCTAATTTTTTTGAGACTCAATAGAGCCAGGGGTATCCCTGGCTCATTTTATACCGTAATCAAGTTGAGGAAACGTATGTCAAAACAATCTGTAGATATCCTTTTAACAAACGGCTGGCTGGTGACCATGGACAGCCAAATGAATATTTATCCCAGCGGAGCCATAGCGATTAAAGACGATCGCATTGAAGCCGTCGGTCCTTCGGCTGAAATAGAGGATGCTTATACAGCCACCACGGTCATCAACTGCCAAAACTGCATTATTAGCCCTGGCCTGATAAATGCCCACACCCATGCCCCCATGACGCTGCTGCGCGGTTTAGCCGATGACCTACGCCTGGATGTTTGGCTGTATGGCTATATGATGCCGGTTGAGCGCGAGTTTGTCGGGCATAATTTCTGTTACATCGGCACGCTGCTGGCCTGTGCCGAAATGATTCGCTCCGGCGTTACCACATTCAACGATATGTATTATCACGAATCCGAAGTTGCTCGCGCCACGGCCGAAGCCGGGATGCGGGCTATTTTGGGGCAAACGATTCTTAAATTCCCTTCGCCTGATGCCACCAATTATGATGAGAGCATCGAATACTGCCGTAATTTCATTGAGGCGTGGCTCAATCACCCGCTCATCATCCCTTCCGTGGCTCCCCATGCTCCCTACACCGCTACGCCCGATATGCTTAAAATTTGTGTCGCCCTGGCAACCGAGTATGACGTACCGCTCCACATTCACGTGGCCGAAACAGCCCTGGAGCAAAAGACCAGCCTCGCCGCTTATAACACCACCGTAGTCCCGTGGCTGGATCAGTACAATCTGTTTGATGCTAAAGTCATCGCCGCTCACTGTGTGCATCTGCAAGAAAATGAAATGTATATGATGCACAATCACAAAGCCGGCATAGCGCACTGCCCCAGCAGCAATTTAAAACTGGCCAGCGGCGTGGCCCCGATCCAAAAAATGGTCGATATGGGGCTGCACATCGGCATCGGCACCGACGGCCCGGCCTCCAATAACGATCTGGATATGTTCGAAGAAACACGCCTGGCTGCGTTTCTGCAAAAAGGCATCTTCAACGACCCCACCTTGCTATCGGCCAAACAGGCTTGGGCCTTGGCAACTATTGAAGGCGCGCATGCGCTGCATATCAGCCACTTAACCGGCTCGCTTGAAGCGGGTAAACGGGCCGATATCGCCGTTATCACCGCCAATAACACCCATCAGCTTCCCCGCTTCGCTCGCGATCCGGAAGGCGTTTATGCCCAGTTGGTCTACGCCACCAAAGCCACCGACGTGCGCGATGTGCTGGTTAACGGCCAGATTCTGATGCAAAACAAAAAGTTGCTCACCATCGACGAAAAATTCGTTATCAAAGAAGCCCGCAAGATCGCCAAACGGATCGATGCCTTCCTGACCGCCCGTGAGGGCAATCTCATGTCTAAAATTCTGGCAATTGGTGCCGATTTCATCCCCCAGGAAACCTTTGAGGTTCAAGTTAAGGTTGGCCTGCCGGAGATGATCGATTTGAAACAGATGCTTCAAGACGCCGGTCTATCGCCCTTCCGGCCGTCTATTCGGGAGCAGTACGATACCTATTTCTTCTTCGATACTCCTGAAATTGGCCGGCTGCGCTTTCGAGAAGACCGTCTCAAAGATGACGCCGGCAATCTCAGAGAAACGTTTTACCGGATGACCTTAATGGGACCAACCAATGAAAAAGAGTTCGAGAATTCCGTACTGTTGAACCGAGCACGCTATACAGCCTCGACTCATCACAGTTTGCGCTTTAACCGCGAATATTTCAAGCCGGTTTCTGAGCGCGAGGTCATAAAAAAGCGCCATCGCTGCCACGTTATCTACAAAGAAACCGATTTTGATATCAATTTGGATCAGCTTGAAGGCAAAGAGGCAAATAACGTCTATTTTGAGATTAAAAGCCGAACGTGGTCGGCCAAAGATGCTCTCTACAAGGCAGAGTTAATCGGCGAACTGCTGGAGAGACTTCAGTTTAAAGAGGAAGATCAATTTAAAGTGGAGTATGTGGATATTGTAGGATCGATGTAACCGCATCGAGTAAGCTTGCAAATCTAAGCCGAAAAACGTTTACCACAGAAATAAGGTGACAGTCACTTTTTGCTAGTGACTGTCACCTTAAATCCGAGTTCACAGAGATTTTTCTTGTGTGCTTTGCCTATCTTCTATGGCTCTGTGGTTTTTATTTGGCGTGGCTCAGGCTATAAAGCGAAAAACAGGCACCTCGCCCGTTTCGGGCTGTACTCGATACGCTTCCGGCAGTTGCCCCAGCAGCGCCGCCGGCATCGTATCGACCAACTGCGTTTCAAGCACGCGATTGCGCAGGTCGGTGTCTGGATCGGTTTGGGCCACAACGCGCAGATAATTGCCGGTTAAACCGCTCCACTGCAAGCCGAAGCCGTACGGTTCGCGGCTTTCCCATAGAACCGGCATCGTCCGGCCTACAAATTTGCGCCGAAAATCTTCTTCTAATTGGGCATTGAGGGCATGCATCTGTTGGCTGCGAACCTGCTGCACTTTCGAAGGGATTTGGCCGCGCATTTTGGCGGCGGTTGTGCCTTCCCGCCGCGAGTAGCGGAAAATATGCAGCTTGGCAAACGCCATTTCCTCTACAAAAGCAAGCGACTGGGCAAATTCATCGTCGCTTTCGCCGGGGAAGCCAACAATGATATCGCTGGTAATCGACAAATCGGGAATAGCCGCTCGCGCCTCGGCTACCAACTGCGAGAACTCAGCCTGGCTGGTTCGACGGGCCATGCGGCGCAGCGTGGCATCACAGCCGCTTTGCAAAGGCAAATGCAGATGCGGCAGCAAGCGCTCGTTGTGCCACAACTCAAAAAAGTCAGCATCTAAATCCCACGGTTCCAACGACGAAAGACGCAGGCGCGGCAGGTCGGTTTCGGTGAGAATCGTTTGCACCAAATGGCGCAGCCCTGAAGCATCGCCCCCATCGTGGCCGTATGAGCCAAGATGAACGCCGCTCAAGACCGCTTCTTTATACCCTAAATCGGTCAACCGTTTGATTTCAGAAATAACATCATCGAGCGTGCGGCTGCGACCGGCTCCCCGTGCCACAGTGACAATACAAAACGTGCAGCGATTATCGCAGCCGTCTTGCACTTTTACAAAAGCGCGGGTGTGATTTACGCTCTGTGTCAGGCTGTCCGGCTCGATAAACAACGACGCATCCGGGGCCGGCAGCGGATCACCATCGTGCAGCAATCCGGCCTCGCTAACGAGCCGGGGCAACTTATCTTTATCTTCATTGGGGACGATGAGATCAACCCCCAAATCTTGCATCTTTTCGGGCGAAAGTTGCGCGTAACAGCCGGTCACCACTACCCCAGCCTGGGGATTCGCCCGGCGCATCTGCCGAATAACCTGGCGCGATTTCCGCTCGGCCACGTGGGTTACGGCGCAGGTGTTAAAGACATACAAATCGGCCATATCGCCCGGCCCTACTAGGCGATGACCGGCTCCGGCAAAAATCCGGGCCATCTCTTCTACTTCGCTAATATTTAAGCGACATCCAATTGAATCAAGTCGTACGCGCATAAGCTCACTTTGGAGATGAGGCGATAAAGGATTTGGGAGATTATGACAGGCCCATCTCGCATCGCCTCATCTTTTTTTATCGTAAAACACCCATCCGGCTGTAAGACCAATCCGGCCCCACGTTGGCATTAGAAACAATTTCGGTTTGATTGCTGCCATCGCCGTTCATTTTCCAAATGCTCCAACTGCCCGTACGTGCGCTGCGGAAAATGAGTTGACCGTCAGGCGTATAGGTCGGGAGCGTGTCAGGGCCGGGAGCATCGGTTAGACGTTGAAGATTGCTGCCGTCGATATCGACAGTGTAAATATCGGCGTTGCCGCCTTCGTCACGACTGAAGGCAATTGTTTCGCCATCGGGCGACCAGGCGGGGAAGGAATCGCTGCCGCCGTTGGTGATTAACGTGTGGCCGGAATCATCGCGATTCGAAATCCAGATGCCGGTAGTTCCGTTGCGACCGGAACGATAGACAATTTTATCGCTATCGGGCGACCAATCGGCTTGCTCGCCGATAATTTCAAAGCGAAACTGTTCGTTATCATGCGTACCCAAGAAATAGATACGCGAATTGCCGCTGCGGTTGGAGTCAAAAGCAACCATCGCTCCGTTCGGCGAAACATTGGCCCAGCGCGTGCCGCCATCCTTCCAATCAAGCCCTTGAAACAACTGGACGTCGCCAATGCTTTTGGGCAGCGGCGATACGGTTACCGCCACAATGCCGTTGCTAACGCCATCAAAAACATACTCAACGCCCTCAACAACCTGGCGATCAACCCCGCTTTCGCCGGAGAAAAAGATGGTTTGGCCATCCGGTGTCCACGATGGACCGGCCGCCCGACCAATGATGAACTGCTCGCTGCTGCCATCGGTATCGCCGACATAGAGATTGTGTTGAACCCCGTTCCACTTGGTATAAGCCAATTTATAGGTATTGACCTGCGGAACGGGCGTAGCCGTTGGCGCAGACGTTGCGGTTGGCTCCGTTTCCACATCTGCGTCGTGTTCCGAAGGTTCATCCGTCCCTTCCAGCAAATCTTCCGGTTCGGTAGTGGCTTCAAGCTCGGCTTCATCTGTAGCGGCGGCTATTTCTGTTTCATCGCCCACAATAACAAAGCTGCCTGTGGCCATCAGCTCGCCCTCAACATACAATTCCAAAACCCATTTACCAGGTGATAAAGGTTCGCCGCCGGCGTTAATAAAATAATCAAAGATACCGGCATCGGCCCCACTCCACGGCTCTTCGCTGCGCAGCATTTCCTGGTCATCTAAAAACCAAACGCGTTCCCAGGTATAATCGGGTGACAGTCCGGCGTATTTAAAAATAGCGTGAACTTCGGTCACTTCGCCCTCAAATTCCGTCGCCGGATCGATGGGTTCGTAATCTTCGGTAGCATCCAACGCAAAAACAATCTCGTCGATTTCAGGATCGGGCAAAGGCGTCGGGGAGGCTTCTTCGGTCGGTTCAACTGTAACAGCCTCTGTTGGCTCTTCGGTCGGTTCGATCAAGGCCGTTTCGGCAGTGGGTTCAGTGGTCGATACCGTTGTAGCGGTCGGCTCGTCGGTGGCGGCGATTTCAACCGTATCGAAGGCCTCGTCATCGATTAAACCGGCCGTCAATTCATTAACCTTATCGCCCATAAAGTAAACTGCCCCACCCACAAGCAACGCGGCACACAATAACAAGGCACAACCAATGCCCCCAATAATAACCAGCGGATTTCGTTTTGGTTTCTCCGGGTCGGGTGGTGCCCCTTCTAATCCGGCCTGGCCGCGCGTAGATAGTATTGTTCGGTCGTCGTCGCTCATTTACCCTCCTGTAACACAGACAAAAGTCACGAAAAGTAGCATATCATCTAGAGTTGCCGGAGTCAAGTTATAATTTTTCACCTGATTGAGATAAAAGAACCATCTTTTTCTTTTGCAGAAACAATGGTATAATGATTATGTCTAGAAGGAAGGATTATAGCCTAGTGAGGGAGACTTATGCAATTACAACCATTAAAAAGCATACGTCGAACAGGTTTGGTTTTGCTATCAGCCACAATGCTTTTATTGGGAATTTTTGTTGGCCTTACGCAAAACACAGCACCTGCACCAGCGCAAGCAGCCAATGAAAACGATGTTTTTGACGATGTTATGGCCAACCGACCGCCGCAGCAAAGCCGAGAATGCGACGGCACAGAAACCGGCCGCTGTAGCGATGGCACATGCACCCATTCTGAAAGTGAAGTGTTAGCCTGCGTCTTTAACGGCGGTGTCGCAGAATGGTATGGCGCAGACGGCCCGCCGCC
>JAGRBY010000253.1 GCA_020433835.1 Anaerolineae bacterium
GCTATGTTAGTGACCACGTTGAAACCAACTGGTTTACGGCCGGATTTCATATTGTTGAACAAGGGGAGCCGGCCACCAAACTCTATCTCATCCTATCCGGACGGGCTGAGGTACGGCGCGAGACGGCTAACGGCAACGTGCAAATTTTAGCGCATATCGGCCCCGGTGACTTTTTTGGCGAAGAGGGTCTGGCTTACCATCAGCCACGCAACGCCCATGTGGTGGCAACAGAAGATATTACCTGCCTGATTTTCTCACCGCACGTTCCGTCTAACTTTGCGGGGCGCGGTGCCCAGGCCAATCTAACCGAAACAACTCCGAGCGCAACCGCCGGGGTACGGCCTGCTGCCAGCCAAATCATCAATCTGGATATCAGCGATTATGTCCCTCAAAAAGTCGCCGCGATGGCGGCCCATCGTACCCAATTTTCCCTTGATCCGGAGATGTTACCGCTATCGATTACGCGCGAACTCTTCGGCCAGGAGCATTTTGTCCAGGCGTTTCCGCCGATTTTGCCCGCCTCAGACGAATTATACAATGGCTGGCTGGCGGCTCGAACAAAACCAGCAAACCATCGCCGCCGAGAATCAACCTCAAGTGGGTCTATCCCCGTGGCGATATAGGAACGAGGGCACATAACCATGACCGAAATTATCTATCACCCGCCGGAAATAGTTTAGGCTTGTGGGAGGTGGGCCAAAGCCGCCTGGCATTGAACAGCTTCGACCTCATTGTCGGCGGCTTGAAAACCGGCCAGGGCCTCTTTGAAGTAGTTCTCAGCCATTTCAATCTCACCGCGAGCAGCAGCCAGTTTGCCACGCGCTTGCGTGGCCAGCGCCAGCCACGTGCGGCTGCTATAGCGGGTGGCGGCTTCGTCCAGGCGGTCGGCAAAAGTTTTCGCACCCATCAGGTCTCCCTGAGCAATGCGGACACTGACCGCCACCGGCAGCAAAAGCGATTCGCAGGTGCCACATTGACCATGGGCTTCACTGGCCGCTAACCCCAACGCCAGCGATTGGTCGGCGGCAGTCAGATCACCGGCGGCCAATCGATTACGGGCCAGGGCCGCATAAATCCGCGTTTGGCAGTGGGCCCGCAGGTGGGCGCGTTCAGCCGCCATCACGCCACTTTCCAAAATAGAGCGTCCTTCTTCCAACGCCCCCCGAACGGTGAGCAGATCCCCTAGACGCTGGCTGGTTACCGCCTCGCAGGAAGCCGTCCCCAATTGACGACACAACTGAATGGCTGATCTGAGGGACGCTTCTGCCTCTAACCAGCGCCCGGCCTGATAATCAAGCGCACCATTGACCGATTTACACACGGCGATGGCCCGTAAGGCCCCCATCCGCTCGGCCTGCTGCAGCGTTTGATCGACGGTATATCTGACGTCTTCATAAGCTCGATCACCATAAAGATGATATTCCCACAGGCACAAATGGGCATCAAAGGCAATGGTAAAATCCATATTCGCCCCAACCAACGAGGAGCGCCGATCTTCAAAATTCAAGCCTTCCTGCCATTTGCCCAATGAATGCGCGGCCAAGGCCAGGACTTCATAGGCGCGTGCCAGCGTGTCAGGCGCATCCAACTTTTCAGCAATCTTTAAACACTGTTGCGCAACAGCGTAAGCTTGCTCATACGCATCTTGATGCCAGTGCCACAGCGCCACATAGTACAACAAATCGGCATGTTCAACCCGGTTCTCACTGGTTTCACCCACCTCTATTTGGGCCATTTCCAAATAAGATTGCGCCGGCATCATATCTCCGGACGTGATGAGGAGGAAGGCCGTTTCCAGATACAAATATATTTTTTCATGCGAAGCCGGCTGCCAGTCTTTGGTCGGCTCCAAGGCCAGCGCTTGTTCAGCATAAGCAACGCCTTTGTAGCCGTTAGCCAGAACATGCGAACAGAAGGTTAGTTGTAACAAAATGTGCCAGCGTTGGCCGGAGTTAGACAGCGTCAATTCATCCATCAGCTTCAGGGCCTGTTCAAAATAGCCAACCGCCATTTCAAGGGCGTAAATATCCAGCGCTTTATGGGCCGCCTGTATTAAATAAGGCAAGGCCCGGTCGCGTTGGTTGCTTAGATTGTAATGAAACGCGAGCGATTCGACGTGCGGCTGGAGACGATCCGGTTCAGCGCCAAATAGGCTTTCAATGGCCTGCGCTACCTGGGTATGCAGCCAGGCGCGGCGGGCCTGGCTGAGGCTGTTGTACAGGGTATGGCGGATCAGGGAGTGGCGAAAACGATAGCCCGTTTCCGTTTCGTCTAAAAGATGACCGCGCAGGGCCACATCAAGAGCATCTAACAGTTCGCCATCCGGCAAATCGACCACGGCGCGTAATAGCGGAAAGTGAAATTCCCGTCCGATGATGGCGGCTGCGGTCAGCGTCGGTTCGATGGTTTGGCCTAAGCGCTGCATCCGGCCTCGCAACAGCTCTTGCAGTTCAGCCGATACGGACAGGATGATACCCGATCGCATCCGCCATTGGCCGGCCTCTTGAATCAGATGATCGGCTTTTAGCATGGCCCTGGTGATCTCTTGGGTACAAAAGGGGTTGCCTTCGGCCAGATCCGTGATCGATTTGAGCAGGGTTGGCTCGGCGGCACCACCCAGGACATGGGTGATAATTTGCGTATCGTCCTGCTTAGACAGGCGGTTTAGATGAAACACCTCGCTTATTTGTTCTCGATAGAGCGCACTGAGCAGCCGCCCAAAAGGTGAGGTGGGTTGAGATATTATATCGGTTCGGTAAGTAACCAGCAGGACGATGGACGTTGAGCGCGTTTGTCGGGCCAGATAATGGAAGAGACTCAAGCTGGCTTCATCGGCGGCGTGCAGATCGTCTAACAACATGACTACCGGAGCGTTGTCGGCCAAGGTGACTAAAAAGGTCGCTGTCGCTTTGAATAAGGCTGAATGTTCCAGTTGAAGGTCACTTGCGCCTAGCGGCTGGTAATGGGTAATAGGGTGCTGTTCGGGTGGGCGATGCTGCTCGGCCAGGTACCGATCAAACGCTTCGATGAAGGGTTGGTAGGGCAGATGGCCTTCCTCTTCATAAGCCGCGCCGATTAGCGTTGCGGTTTGAGCCGTAGCGGCAAAGCGTAGCGCCTCATAGGCCAGCCGGGTTTTGCCCACCCCGGCTTCTCCCGCCAGCAAGATGGTACAGCCCTGATTTTGTCGAGTGGCCTGAATTCTTTTTTGTAGGAACGAGAGTTCCTCCTGCCGTCCGGCCAGAGGCGTGCTTTGTTCCATCTCAACGGCAATGGGTGTGGGGGGCAGCCCAACCAATTTGGGGCCGGTTGTAGGCGACGGCGACACCTGGCCGCTCATAATCTGCCGGTACAGAGTTTCGGTTGCGGAGTTAGGGGACATTCCATTGGCGGCTAAGGCCTCAAGGTAGGTTTGGTACTGGCGCAAAGCCTCATGGCGACGACCGGCCAACGCATAAAGATGCATCAGTTCGCGGTGTGTTGGTTCATCAGTTGGATAATTAGCCAGCACTGAGTTCAATAGATCGATGGCCGCGACGTAATTGCCGCTTACTCGATGCTGGGCTGCTTGTTTTAATGCCGTTTGCCGATCAAGCGCGGATGATGAGGCAGCAGGCAAAAAAGCTCCTTTCGCTGCCGCGCGGTTGTTTCGCTCAAAAGAAATAGAAGATGTTTCCTGTTTATTTGCCTTCAAAAACGGCTCGACGATGCGCTTGGCTTTGATAGCCTCGTACAGAGTTGTGGTTTCTTCTTCCGGCGACAGCCCCAGTTCTTTCTCCAGCAGCAGCGCGTACTCTTCATACTGCCGCAGCCCTGCCGCCTTCTGGCCGGCCTCGCTGTAAAGCTGCATCAGATGCCGCTGGGCCGCTTCGTGCAGCGGGTCGAGCGCTACCCAGCGTCGCCCATAGGGGATGGCCGCGTCGTAATCCCCTTGCCGGCTGTAGCCCCACACCAGCCGCTCCAATGCGCTTGCCAACTTCCCGCGTAGTGCTTCCGTTTGGAAAAATTGCCACTCGTCAAAGTCCGGCGTATCGGGCAGAGTGAAACCACTCAAAAAATCAGAGTCGTACAGATCGACCGCTGTGGCTAATCGGCTCAACGATTCCGTATCGGTGCCGATGGCAGCCGCTGTGCCCGCCAGAAAAGCGTTGACATCCAGCCAGACGTCCGCGTCAGGATCAAACCCAACTTGCTCTCGGCTGATAGTCAACCAGCCATCCCCCACAACTTTTTTGAGCGACCACAGCGTATGACGCAGGTAAGATCGCGCCTGGCTCTGGTCAGCATCGGGCCAAAATAAAGTACTCAACGCATCCCGACTATGGCTTTGGGTGGTGATGGCTAAATAGGCCAGCACGGCCACACCTTTGCGTGACTCAATCTCAAGCAGTTGACCATCTAGCTCAATTCGAAAAAACAGCTTCAAATTTGCCATCGAGGCTACCTCACCAGCCGATTTTTACCCGAATTAAAAAACTTATCTTAATAGACGTTTGTTTAAACGCCTTCTTACACGATCAAAAGACGAGGTTGAGATAAACTGAAGTCAAATCAATTAATTAAACATTTTATCAATGAAAGGGAAACAACATATCTAAACTACGTAATCAAATGACCTATCAGTGTGGAGGCACTACCGGCCACAATGTTCTCAAGAAAAAATAGGGGAACCTAAAAATTGTATCGATAAATATAAAGGAGATTTCGATGAAAAGCAAAATATTTATAGCCATGGGGCTCATTATCATCATGATCGGCCTCTTTGTAACAAGTATCAGTGCACACGGTCAGGATGACCTGGCCAAAGTGAAAAAGGCGACAACCCAATTTCATCGCGTCGAGGTGGCTCAGGCCGCCGGATATGATCTGCGCGAAGGGCTAGATCACTGCTTTGACAACCCCGGTGTGGGTGCGATGGGCTTCCATTATATCAACACAGATATGCTCGACCTGGAGCTAGACGCTTTGCAGCCGGAAGCCATGGTCTACGCTCCCGGATCGAAGGGGCAACTGAACCTGGGAGCGGTTGAATATATTGTGCCGGCGTCTGACTGGGATGCCGCCGGTAATAGTATGCCCCCCACGCTGCTGGGCCACCATCTGCACTTAAACAAAACCCTGGGCGTATATGTACTACACATCTGGCTCTGGAAAAATAACCCGGCCGGTATGTTCGAAGATTGGAATCCTACAGTCTCCTGCCCCTGAGCAGGAAGGGTACAACTGATCCCATCTGGTAGAAATTCAAACTCTTTGTAAATCACATTCTTATCACATTTAAAAATACGATTAACACAAAAATATAGGAGATAATCATGAATACTCAAGCAAATGCACTGGCCGAACGTATTGAACTAGGGGCCGGGGTTCTGGCCGACTTGGCTGAGAATCTTTCCGATGCTGAATGGCAGACAATTGTTCCCAGTGAGCAACGCACCATTGGCGTGCTGGTTCACCATGTAGCCAATATGTATCCCCTTGAAATCGATCTGGTTGAACAACTGGCTAGCGGTAAAGCTATTGCCGGGGTAACCTGGGATGCAGTCGACCAGATCAATGCGCAACATGCTGAAGAACATGCCATGGTGAACCAACAGGAAACCATTCAACTCTTACGAGACAACAGCAAAACGGCGGCGGATAGGGTACGAAAGCTCACCAATGCGGAATTGAACAACGCAGAAACCGTGTCTCTATACGCCGATGCCCCGCTGACTGCCCAGTTTTTCATCGAGGACCATGCTCTGCGCCATAGTTTCCATCATCTGGCTAACATCCGCGCAGTCATCAGTCGCTAATCCGTACTTTGTTGAGGTAAGAAGGTGTGGAGTCATGAATAGGGAGTAAAGAATAAAATTGAATTTCAATTCTAATGGCGCTTACGCCCACTAAAATCCCAACGTTTCTTGCCAGCACAATCGCTAAGTAAGGTGATATTACAACAGAAAAGAGAAAAAAAAGCCCGCTCTCGTATGAGAGCGGGCTTTTACCTTTACTGGTAAGCTTTGCTGAAACTGATATCCAGCATCGAAAGCTTATTATTAAATCTCTTCTATAACAATATAGGCCATTGTCTGGTTTAATAATTGATAAGCAATTTCGCCAAAAGTTATGGGGCCAGTAATGCCTAGCAGCGATTTGCCTTGTAAATCAGCATATAAATAGTTCAAAATACAGTTGCACGAGAAAAAGATTTTTTCGCTAAGATCAGTTGCTACATTTGCTTGAAAATCAGTAATATAATCTCCAACAGGTTTGGCGATTTTGTAATCAACACCGGTATAAATCGGAGCGTAGAAATCTACCCTTTTTTCAGCCAAATTCACCTGTTGGAAACTGGTGTTGATCATGGCCCCATGCATATCAGCAACCAAAGGTAATTTCGTGTCTATACCGTTTTGATCGATGTATTGTGCAAAGTCAACTTTTTTGCCGTTTACATAGGCTTCTTGAGCGTGAAATCCATCCGCTGAAAATTGAATGGTATCACCTTCGCCTTGCTGAAAAATATTGACAATTTGTATATCGGCCACTCTATTCTGAGGCAATTCAATGTGCAATACAACAGCTTTGTTCTCATGACCCGTGGTTGTAATGCCGTCGAACGTTTTTGGCGAGGTGTTGGTCAATTCATCAAGCGATGCGCCGGATATCCAGCCAATAAGAGGCGAGGTAGCAAATCCTTCATAATTCGGCGCGTTCAAAGCAAATGAGGTATGCATAGCGCTAAAGGCAGGGATAATGATAATACTAAATCCATTAGCCGGAGCATCTCTATAAATCTGATGGATCGTTTCTACATCATAGGTTTTAATGACAACATTTGTCGCATAATCCGGCACTTTGGTAACATAGATTTTTTCCTGCGTAAATACGCCACCCTCGTTATCCATAAAATAGGGAATTGTACCCCCTATCCAAGTACCGGAGGGCAGTTTGCTCAAAACTTTTTCATCCCCGGCCAGAATGAGTTTTTCTCCGTTTCGAATAAAGGCTTCTACAGCAGATACATCAAACATGACTTTCGACTTTACATCAAATATTACTGGATTCACTATATTGCTCCTGGCCCAAAAATTTGTTTTAGATCGATCTGTACTTTTGGTAAGTGTAAATTTTGTTCAAAGAAATTTCGTAACTCACGAATACAAGCGTCCACTTCCTGGGAAGATTGACTTTTTTTGCATCGTAAATTCAATCGACCAAGTATGAGCTTGGTTCCTAAAAACTGGAATTGATAGCTTCTCTCACCGCATACCAGTTTTTTCCAAATAGGATTTTTTTCATCAGGTAATTTCATAGTTTCCTCTTTAAAATATGATCTTGCACACTCCTGTTGGGGAGATAATGCAGATATTTCTCTGTAAAAATTGGTTATGAGTTGTTTCGACAAAAATGCACTCAATCTTTAGGCTGGTTTTGAATTTGAGCGTTGCTCAAGTTAAATCTGAAAATTATGGTTACTCAACAACCGACGAGACATATTAAACCCTCGGCATCACCACGGCAGTCTCATCTACTCAGGAAGGTTAATCTCATGAATCGTTTCTTTACCTATCTCAATCTTTTTCCCATGCCGCTCTGGCTGGCGATGATGTTTGCCCCACACCATCCGCTCACGGAACGGCTGGGCCGATCAAGTACCGTTTTTGGCCTGGGGGCGCTGCACTACATCATCGCCATACTCATCGCCCTTAAGCAGGGATCACAAGAACGCCGGCAGGCCGGGCAGACCGAACCCCTTGATCTCACCTCGCTCAACGGTATCCGCAATCTGTTGAGCACGCGCTCCGGCACGCTAGCCGCCTGGGCACATATGCTGGCGCTCGATCTGTTTACCGGCGGCTGGATTTACCGCCAGTCGCGCCGGATCGAGGCCCCGGCCTGGGTTCGCATCGGCTCACTGTTGTTTACCCTTATGATGGGGCCATTCGGACTGCTATTATTTTTGCTGTGGAGAATGTGGGGAAGCAAAGCGGAGGACGCATTAGAGTAAGAAGATACCCAAACGCGCTAAGCTACCTGCTCGCATACCGATCTTAAATGCTGTTTCGTTGTGCTCTCTTCATCTATAGAGGAGGATGAAACAGCCTCGACTATCCAGGCCTCAAATGTGTAACCGTGCCAATTGGTGGGCAGAGTAATTTTGTGGTACCCACCCTTCTTATCTTCAATCGTACTCTCGCAAATGATGACCGGCTCGCCGTAAAGCGGTTCGACACGATTGATAGCCGTTAGGGCATCCGTCGCCTCGACCAGATGGCAGGCTACAAAGCATCCCTGCTGTCTTACTTCTATATAATAGAGTGTCGAGGAATTCATTTTCGCAACCCTGCCTTCCGGTGCTCGCTGATGCAATAAAAGTCTATTGCCATCCGTCATAGTATAAAAGAAAAACACGCCAGACACACCCGACATTTGAGGGGTTTGCTAACTGGACAAAAGGCAAGTATTTTGCCTGGTGAGGTGGATAGTTGGATGGATGGATGGATGGATGGTTAGTTAGTTAGTTGGATGTGGGGATAGAAATCCTTATAATTCTGCCATTCTCTCAGTTAATCGCCCTTATCGCCAAGAAAAGACTACAACCAGCAGAGATTAGGCTAAGATTTCCGGGCTGAAAAATTATATACTTCCCTTATAGAGAACATCGGGTAGCTCTGCACACAATCGTGGTAGCGTTAGAAGCCAGGTTTTTCTTGAACATGAAACCCGCAAAGGCTTATAGTGGGCCTAAATTGGGCAACAGCTTACAATTTAGGCAAAAACCTGGCTTCTTTACCTCTCTCCATGGTTTAATGTTGCGCTACCGAACATCGCAACAGAAAGGGAATATTATGAAAATTGTAGTCACAGGTTCATTAGGAAACATCAGCAAACCGCTGACAGAGGAGTTAGGACAAAAAGGACATTCGGTTACAGTTATCAGCAGTAAAGCCGAAAGACAATCAGCGATTGAATCATTAGGTGCAAAAGCTGCCATCGGTACAATGGAAGATGTTGATTTTCTATCAACAACGTTCAAAGGGGTAGATATAGTTTATGTAATGGAAACGCTTGGCCCAGACAGTTTCTTTGATCAAAATCTTGACATTGTAGCGGCTATTAGCAAGATTGGTAATAATTACAAACAAGCCATTCAACAGTCGGGTGTAAAACGGGTGGTACATCTTAGCAGCATTGGCGCTCACATGGACAAAGGAAACGGCATTCTTGTTTTTCATTACAACGTAGAAAACATTTTGAAACAACTGCCGGACGATGTGTCTATTAAATTTATGCGTCCTGTTGGTTTTTACTACAATATGTTTGGGTTTATACCCACTATAAAAAATCAAAGCGCAATTGTACAAAATTATGGTGGCGATGAAAAAGAACCCTGGGTTTCGCCATTAGATATTGCGGCTGTTATTGCCGAAGAAATTGAAAAACCTTTTGAGGGCAGAACAGTTCGTTACATTGCCAGCGATGAAGTT
>JAGRBY010000254.1 GCA_020433835.1 Anaerolineae bacterium
TGGTAGGTATAGTTGGTTGGATGGTTAGTTAGTTGGATGGTTTGATAGTTGGACAGTTTGCTGGGGGGGTGGTTGGTTGAACGCGTTTGTAGTAATGGCTTTAGCCGTTTTAGAGATAGAGCTAAAGCCATTATTACAAACAAACGCTAAATGCCCAACTCGGTGCGGAGCGCGTCGAGAGCCTGTTGGGCGGCGGCCTGGGCGGCGGTTTGCTTGCTGAAGCCTTTGCCCAGACCGTAAACTTTACTGCCGATGACCGCTTCAACCGTGAACTCTTTGGCGTGGTCGGGGCCTTCTTCGGCCACGGTGCGGTAGGTAGGGGTTAGTTGATAGTGGCTTTGCGCCACCTCTTGCAGTTGGCTCTTGGCGTCTTTCTCTGAGTCGTTGTTCAGAATTTCCTCTAAACTTGGCTCGATTAGATCATCGACAAATGTGCGGGTTACTTCGATGCCCTGGTCTAAGTAGAGCGCCCCAATAAGCGCCTCGAAGGCATCGCACAGAATGGCAGCGCGCTGCCGACCGCCGCTTTCATCTTCACCATGACCCAAAAAGAGAAAATCACCTAAATTGATTTGGCCGGCAAAATAGGCCAAGCGTTCGGTGCGTACCAGGGCTGAGCGCAAGTTAGTCAGGCGACCCTCGGCCATTTCCGGAAAGCGATGGTAAAGATATTCGCCAATGATGAAATCTAAAATGGCGTCACCCAGAAATTCCAGACGCTCATTATCTTCCAACGGATAATCCGGGTTTTCGTTGAGGTAAGAGCGATGCGTTAACGCCCGCTGCAAAAGCGCTTTGTTTTTGAAGGTTAAATGGAGACCACGTTCGGCTACGGCTATCTCAAGCATAAATCTCTCTCTATCGTAATAATTTAGGACTTACGCAAAAGTCAGGTGACAGTCACTTGTTCGTAATAAATCAGCGTTGGATTAGCCCAAACAGGTCGATTTAGGGCGTTCAAGTGACTGTCACCTTTATAACTGCGTAAGTTCTATAATTTAATTGTCTACCTCTGAGGGCAGGTAATCGCCTTCAATCCATTCGTCGCCAGCCGGGCCAAACTCTTTTTTCCAGATGGGGACAATTTCTTTGAGGCGGTTAATGGCATAGGCGCAGGCTTCAAAACAGCCGTCACCCCGGTGCGGGCTGGAAACGGCCACCACAACGGCATTTTCGCCCACTTCTAAGCGGCCAATGCGCTGCACAATAGCAATATCGACAATTTTTGGCCACTGGGCGCGTGCCTCTGCCGCCACCTGCTTTAGTTTGGCAACCGCCATTTCTTCGTAAGCTTCGTACTCCAGCCGTTCGACCTCCTTGCCCAGAGACACGTTGCGCACTACGCCGCCAAAAACGGCAACTGCGCCGGTTTCCGGTTTGACTACTCGGGCAGCCATTTCATCTAAACCGATGGGATCGAAGGTGACGGCAAACTTTTCTGCGTCGGCACCACTGCCGCCGCTAACCGGCGGAAAGAAGGCCACCTCATCACCATCAGCCAGGTGCGTGCCGGGATCGGCAAACTCACGGTTGACCGAGATGATGGTGCGTGGGGCGGCTTCGGCCAGCTTAGGGAACTCACCTTGCAAGGATTGGATTAAATCGGAAATGGTGGCGTTGTCCGCTAGCGTGTGTTCCAATGCGCCGGTGCCGACCAATTCTCGTAAGCGAGCAAACAGTTTTATCGATACTTTCATAGACATTACTCCAGAATGATGTCGCCGCTTTTGCCGCCGCTTTTCTTGGCCAGCCGCACGGCGTCGATCTGCATGGCCCGATCGACGGCTTTGCACATATCGTAAATCGTCAAACCGGCCACACTCACGGCGGTCAGGGCTTCCATCTCGACGCCGGTTTTGCCGGTGGTGCGGACGGTGGCGCTAATATTGATGGTGGCCAGTTTGTCGGCTGCGGTGGCCGGCTGCGGCTCAAATTGGAGGCTGACGTGCGTGAGCATTAAAGGGTGGCACATCGGCACCAGTTCGTGAGTGCGCTTGGCGGCCATAATTCCGGCCACCTGGGCTACGGCCAGCACATCGCCCTTTTTAATGCCACCCTCCAGAATGAGGGCCAGCGTTTCGGGCTTCATACGCACTTGGCCCCTGGCGACGGCTTCACGCTGCGTATCGTCTTTGTGGCCGACATCCACCATATGGGCGCGGCCCTGGTCATCGAAATGGGTAAGCGGCATAGTGTTGTCCTTAAGAAATAATGTGATAGGGGGAATTATAACAAATTTTGGGGGAGGTTGCCAAAATAGTAAAGTCGAGGCAATGAACTTTGGGGCTGATTGCCCAAAAGTGGGGCTTTGAGGTAAAATTGCCCGTTGATAACATCCTTGTATCAGCACTACCTTTGCACTTTAAAGTCTTACGACCCGAACCCAGGGTTTTTAGCGTTAAAGAAACGTCTTTTGCCCCACAAGAGTATTAATGAGGCATCAAAACCCTGGTTTCTAAAAAATGATAACACCCTTGTATCAGGAGACTCCTTTGTCTGAATTGATTTTACTTAAGTTGGGCGGCTCGGTGATTACCGATAAAACCAAACCGTTTACGGCGCGGCTGGATGTGATCGAGCGTTTAGCCCAGGAAATACAGAATGCCCTCAGCGAGCGCGGCTCGGATTTGCAGCTGATTATCGGCCACGGTTCAGGCTCGTTTGGCCATGAAGTGGCCGCCAAATACCAAACCCATAAAGGCGCGGTTGCGGCCGATAGCTGGCTGGGCTTTGCCGAGGTAGCGCACGCGGCGGCAGAACTCAACCATCTGGTGGTGAGCGCGCTGCGTCGGGTGGGGGTACCGGCCATGAAGTTTCAACCCTCGGCCAGCACCCGTACGCGGGGTGAGCAGTTGATGTATTTTGAAACGTTTCCTTTAAAGGAAGCACTTAAACACGGCTTGGTGCCGGTTGTGTACGGCGATGTCAGCGTTGATGCGGCGCAAGGTATGAGCATTGTCTCGACTGAGGTGCTGTTTGATAATCTGGCGCGCGAGCTAACACCCAGCCGCATCGTTTTGGCCGGTCAGGTCGATGGCGTGTACGAAGCCGATCCGACGGCCAATCCCGACGCGGAGATAATTGAAGATATCGACCGCAGTAACTGGGACGAGGTCGAAGCGGTGTTGGGCGGCTCGCACGGTACGGATGTGACCGGCGGTATGTTTACCAAAGTTCGTGATATGTACCGTTTGACTCTGGCGATGCCGCCCATGCAGGCGATGATTATGTCGGCTGAAGAGCCGGGCAATCTGGAAGCTGTTTTGAAGGGGCAGATGGTCAGTTTTGGAACGTTGATTAATTAGGAATGAGAATTAATTAACTTACCCAGTTCTGTCGGGTAGATGGTAATTGGTAACTGGTAATTAGAGACTGGAGATTGAATAACCACTTACCATTTACCAATTACCTAAACGTCAATGTGGAAGTTATTGTATTCACGATCCTTAGTTGGTTAGGTGGTTTTTAGAAATATCCGACCAACCAGCCCTCTAACCATCCATCCATCCAACTGACTAACCCTCTTATTCCCTTGAAAATAGCTTGTGTAAGGCAAACTTAAGTTTGCCCTATGGATGTTTTCATTGTCGGTGTCGTCTCAACTGAGACTGTCTTACTCCTCAATAATAATACCCTCACTCGGTATAAAGCGTTCGCGGGATAAAATGACGGCGCTGTGGCCGGTGCCTTCGGCTTCGGTGGAGACGTTTGGCTGTTGTTGGGTCAGCAACTGCTGCAAGTTGGCCATCTCCGGCGGCGTTAGGGTATAGCGGGCGGCGTGACGCAGAAGATGCTCGATGATTGTGCGTTGCACCTGCCGCAGCAGGTCGGCGGTTGTTTTGAACGGCTGCCAGGTAATAGCTGCATGTGAGTCCTTCATAAATATCTGGCCGGCGGGTGTGTAGGCAACGCCTCGCTTGGCGAACCCCACAATCGACATTCGAGCGCGTTGGGCGGTGTGTAGCTCTAAACCCACCGGCGCTCGGATATCGGCTCCCATCAAGACAAAATAGAGATCGGCGTTGAGCAGCGCTTCGGTATCAATCGGCTCCGCTTCGACGGGGCTTTGTACGATGCGCCAGGCCAACGTTACCGGCAGTTCGGCAATCAGACGGGCGAGGGCTTCGCGCTCGGCCATCAGATCCGATGCGGCGGAGATGTAGATTGTAACGGCTTGGTTTGGGTTCATACGGTACCTCATTGTCGGTTTGGGGAATCATACCAGAGAGGGGTGGGGGAGGCAAGGGAGGAGATTAAGAGATTAGAGACTGGAGATTGAAGTGGGTAATGGTGCGATCTGATTCTCTAACGCTAAGGAGTCATCTCAAATTCTAGTAAGGTGATAGCATTATCCGGGGTGTTGGGGACGGGGAGGCGTTGGCCGGTGGTCGGGTTGTAGAGACCGAGGTGGAGGGTGTATTGGCCGGGTGGGAGATCGGGTAGGGGGCGGGTGTCGATGATCGTTTCGCCGGTGTCCCACAGGCTGGTGGGGTAGGCTCCGGCGGCGGGGGGGGCATCGGCTTGGGCGATCAGCTCGCTGGTGCTGTTGATGAAATGGAGGAAGACGGTGTAATCGGCTGGTGGCGTGGTGTTGGCGTGCCAGTAGAGAGTTAGGGAGTTTTGTGAGTTCGTGGAGTTCGTGGAGTTCGTGGAGTGAGGGTGTTGGTCTTGGTTAGCAAGTGGTTTGAAGTTTTCAGCGGTTAGGGTGTAGCCGAGGAGGGTAATCTGGTCGCCAAAGGTGATATCGAGCGGGGTTTGGGGTTGAGGGTTGGCTGTTGTGAGTTGGGGTGGGGGACCGCCGACTTTAAGGGGGCCAATCATAACGCCGGTACGGTCGATGGGGGTGCCGTCGACGACCAGGGGCAGTGAGGCAGCCGGTTTATCGGTGGGATAGAAACCGACATCGAGCCAGTAGATGCCGGGCGGTGCGTCCGTATCAACCGGTACGTCATAGGCATCGGAGACGATTTCGCCGGGGACCCACAGCAGGGTGGTGTAGAAATTTTGGGGAATGCGATCGACGCCGCCGCGTTGGGTCAGGCCGCTGTCGAGGAGATGGTTGAAGAGGGATAGATGTCGGCCCATTGTGCGTTCGGCTTGCATGTGGAGGGTTATCGGGAAACTATCGCCAGGGTTAACGCGCCGCTGTGGGAGATCGACGCCCAGGATGGTGATGCGGTTGTCGAAGTTGGCATCGAGCGGGATAGCCATGGGCGGTGGCGTGAATTGGCGAGGTCGGTTGCGAATGGAGAATGGCGAATGCAGAATGGCGAAATCGGGTTGCGCGTTGGCCGTGGCTGTTAGGGGAGGTGTTGTAAGCTGATAATCGCCGCTGGGCCAGTTGGCGGCGACGATGAAGTGCGCGATAGTGCCGGTAGAAGTTGTTGTGACGGCATCCGGAGTAAAACTTTGGCCGTCCGGGGCCAGGAGTTGGGGTGGCGTAGTCAGATCGGGAATCGCAAAGCTGAGCGTGCTGCGATAAGTAAAAGGCGAGGTCGAGGGTAGGCCGTCGGTGCGTAACTCGGTAGGGGGCAGCGGGCGATTGGGTAAGGGCGCAAGCGAGAGGTTTGAAGCTAAGGTAAAAGGCTGACTGGTGGGTTGGTTAGCGGTATCGAGCAGGGTAAGCGTGAGCGTCGCTTTCATATCAGATGAAGTGGAGAGCAATGGTAGGAGAAGGGTGTCTCGAATGATATCGCCCTCGTCCCAGGCGCGGGTCGGATACCGTCCGCCGATGGGATGGCCAAGCCAGGAGCCGATGACACCGTCATCGGGATCGGTCAGCGTGAGTTGAATGAGATAGTCTTCAGGGGGGATATCGGTAGCCTGCCATAGTAAGGTGATGGGCAGCATCCCCTCTGCAATCGGATCGAGTTGATAGCCGATGAGATCGATACCTTCGGCCAGGGTAGTGTCGAAGCTGTGTTCGATGGGAGTGGCCTCGGTGGTGCGGAGAGGGATAAGGGGTGGGTAGCTGGTGCGGATGTGGTAAAGAGCGTAGAGGCTGATGGCTAAGAAGGCAGCGGCCACAATCGCAATCAGATATTTCGAGGCCGAGGCTGAATCTCGCCTGGCATGCAGAGCAAATCGAGATAAGCCCAGGGCCAAAGCAAGCATAATCAACGAGAGCGCCGGGAAGAGATGCCGGCCTTGCGCTGTTTCGATGATGCTGCCGGAGAGAATAAAACGTAGAATTGGCAGCGGGAGATAGAATAAGGGGATGAGCAGGAATAGAGTTTGTGGAGTTAGTAGAGTTTGTGGAGTTTGCGGAGTTTGTGGAGTTTCGATAGCTGTTAGTGGTTTAGGAGTTAGTGGATTTGTAGCGAATGTAAAAAGAAGGGAGCTAAGCGCGAGAAGCGAAATGATTGCCAGGAGTAGGTAAAGCCAATCAGGTAACGCGATGGTACCTCCACCACCAAAAAGCCCCCAGAAAGATTGAAAGAGGGTTGTAACCCAATCGATCCACATAGTGAGGTTAGGCCAGGCAATCCCGCTTGTGTCTGAAATTTGGCGCAGTGAAGCATCGGATGTACCGGCGCTAAGGGCGGCTAATGAACCGGCGATAAGCCCTTGAGATGAAATTTGATTGAAATTACGCCACACAAAAAAGAACCACCAGCCGCCGGTCAGCGCCGTTCCAGTCAGGAGTGCCATCGCTCCCGGTATGGCGCGGCGAGTCGTTGTGGATAGAAGCGGCCTTGGTAAGTCTGTGCCTTGGCTATGCATGACGATCAACCCTATAAACCAGACGGCTACAACTCCCCACAACGGCAGCGCGTTGTATTTCGCTACTATAGCCAGCCCTAATAATGTGCCCACGAGAAAAAGTTGCCCCAGAGAGGGAAAGGTGTGTTTTGTCGTGTAGACAATGAGCACGAAAAATACCAGGCTGGAAAGAAATATTAAAAGAGTATCGTCATTGACTACACCACCTATGAATAAAAATTGAGGTAGAAAACTTTGTAGGGCAGCCGCACCCGTTGCTAGTGTTCGACTACCGGTGAGCTGTAAGCCAATCAGGTAGGTGAGCGTGATGGTGCCAACGGCCAGGCTAACCGAAATAAAGCGGCCTAAGTGCCAAGCCAACGTAATGCCTCGCCATGGCCAGGCTTCGTCTTCCGTATGGATGAAAGAAGCAATCGTTTGGCCGTTGGTAGGGATAAGCCGACGGGGCGAGTCGCCCACGGCTTTGAGCCGTGTAGGGACAGCATCGCCAACCGCTGTAATCGGCCCGGCTATAAGAAAGTGATAAAGCGGTGGCCAGGTTGATCGATAACCGGCCTCACGCCGGGCAGCGAGGCTGTTGGGCAGGCCCTTATCGGCGATGTAACGGGCATAGGTGATATGGGCCGGTTCGTCGGGGGCTTCGCCGAGCGGGATGGAGATTGAATAAGCCAGAGCCAGAATGATGTGGATAAGCAGGACGATCAGGAAGGTGCCGTGCGTTTTGACGCTACTAATCTTTAGCAAGGCTCGACCCTTGTTCGACGCGGATAATAACATTGAGAGTCGCAGCTTCATCGCCGGGTTGGCCGGTTTCGTTGAGGACAGGCACCCGCTCTAGCGTATCGCTGTGGTACCAGCCCACGCGCAGGTGATGGTCGCCGGGTGGTGTTCCGGGTGGGATAGTGAGGGTATATTTATCGGTGACTTTTTCGCCGGGCGACCAAGCGGTGGTGGGATAGGTGCCCCACACCGGCTGGTTATCCTGGCTCGTCCGGTTGAAACCGTCAGCCGCAACCAGATGGGTAAAAACCGTGTAGGGCGCATCGATCGCGCTGTTGGCCTGCCAATAGAGCGACAGTGTAAAATCATCTTCGGGTGTGAGCGTTAGCAGATAGTGCGCTTCACTATCGGTGGGAGGTGAGAGTTTTGAGTGCCCACTTTTGTCGAGTATCTGAAATCCGCGCAGTGAGATGCCATGCGCAAAGGGAATCGGCTGTTCGACCATTTGGGAGTCGATGGCCGTTGGTCCCAGGTAGAGGTTGATGTTGTAGACCGGAAAAAAGGTTTGATCAACCCGGTCGGCGTGGCGGTCGAGCCAATTGAGGACATCGCCTTGTTCATCGAAACCCTGCCGCAGCAGCGGGAGAAACCAGATGCGGTCATAGGCAGTGGCGATCTTTTCAGTTTCCTCCAGCCGAAAATCAACGGAGCGATCGCGCTCGACGGGAACGACGTAGAAGGGTAGGCCGTTGGGGCTGTAGTAACTGACCGAGGCCTCCGGGAAGTTGGTTAGCATTACATCTTTGGGCTGTGCTTTTTCGCTAACGTAATCGTGGTAGAGATGCCAGGGCGGTGCTTTGGCGTAGGTTTGATCGGTGAAGTAGTTGGTTAAAGATAAAAAATTCGTGTAGAGAAGAAATAGGAGAAGCACTAGCGATGTAATAGGCAAGACATAGGACGCAATACGTAATATGTAATGCGCAGGGCGCAGATGTTTGGCTAGGAATAGGGGTGAAGCGAGAAAAAGCCCAACAAGACCGGTGGCCAGAAGGAGTTCGAAGGCGGGTTGGCCTTGAATGAGAAAACGTTCTTTGAAGAAAGGACGGTCGATGGATAAGGCAATAACACCCAGAACAGGTGTGGCAAAGAATATAGTCCAGAATGTGCCGATGGTGAAATCTCGGCGAAGCAAAATAACGATACCGAGCAGCCAGATTGGAGCGATGATCAGGCTAATTAACATTCCCCATTGGTTGCCAATGGTAAAGCCGGTTAAGAGGGCGGTCGAGGCCAAGCGGAGAATATCGGGAGTGGATATTTTCTCGATACCGCCCGCCGCCGGGCCAATGAAATTGTAGGCCAGTTGCAGACCGGGAATAATTAACACCCCAATTGCCAATTGTGAGCATAACCACGGCCATTTCTTATCCCAGAATCGTTTGGCATTGATGACAACAAACAACCCTTGGAATGCAATGAGAAAAACAGTGTAGTAATGAATATAGAGACAAGCAACAGTAAGCGTAACATAAAGAAGCCAAAGCGAGACATGCGGAAAGTGGAACGTGGTGGATTGTGGGAACAGGGGTTTTCGTTGATCGCTAACTGCTAACTGCTGACGGCTAACGGCTAACCGCTGATCGCTGTTCAACGCTGCCCACAAAGCCCAAGACGAGAGCAACCCTACCAGCGTAAAAATCGGATAGGATCGCACATCTTGCGCCAGCCAAATTTGAAGCGGATTAACGGCTAACAGGGCTGCGGCTAGCAAACTAACGCTTGCTTGGCGCAGCGTGCGTTGGGCCAGAGCGTATAACGTGGCTACGGCTAGCGTGCTGGCCATCACTCCCGCGTAACGCATCGCCCATGCCTCTTCACCCACAAACCACTGCCAGGGATGGAGCAACAAGTAGTAAAGGGGGGGATGGGGATCGGTGACGCGCGAGAGTTCCCATAACTCGCTGATGGGCATAGCCGAATAGAGCACGGTCGCGGCCTCATCGCC
>JAGRBY010000255.1 GCA_020433835.1 Anaerolineae bacterium
CCGAAAATGAGCGTCCTTTTAGCCCAAATAGGTCGATTTATCACACCCAAGTGACTGTCACCTTTCGAACTGCGTAACTCGTATAAAAGACGTGCAATCCATCCCCGTCATGCCCACATGCTTTAAGCGGGCATCCACCGTTACAAGGCCCCGTAGATGCCCGATAAAACCATTCGGGCATGACATCACGGCTTTCATTGGTCGATGTTTATCTGACTTATCTATTAGCTCTTCCGCACCCAAACTCGATTGCTATGAAACGTACTCTGCCCAGCCATATCGCCCAACGTATCGGGCGTAGTCCAGTTGACGTTGCGACCACCATCGCCGTTTTGGAAGGGATCGAACTTAGACCAGCGGCCTTTGGGCGAGGCCAACACGCCGAGACGAATGGCGTCGGTGACGACAGCTTTGAGTTTGCACCAGCCGCGCTCGTTTTCCACAATCACGATATCGTCATTATCAATGCCCCGAGCAGCAGCATCGGTGGGGTGAATTTCGACAAAGGGTGGGCCTTCGCGCTGAAGCAGGTGATCTTGATTGGCCATACTGCTGGTAACAAAGTGATGAGCAGCAGCAGTGATCAAATTCAACGGCTGCGCAGCGGGCTGCGGACGCTCGGCAGGAGGAGCGGCGTCATCGCCGGCATCGATCCAGCCGGGCAGCGGATCAAGTCCGCGTTTGGCCATGTTGGCCGAGTAAAGCTCTACTTTGCCGCTCGGGGTGCGGAATTTCAAATCGGCAAACGGAACGGCATTCTCGATGGCAAGGGGCAACGTGTGTTGGAGCTTTAATTTCTCCAGTGTAATTCCCTGCAAAAGCGGGTTACGCCTGGCCGTAGCGGTCAAAATTTCGTCGATGACCTCATCGGCGTTGTGGTGCAGCCACGGCTCGGTGAAGCCCATCGTCTTGGCTAACAGGGTCATCACCTCCCAATTGCTTTTGCTCTCACCCAGCGGGGGGATAGCCTGGGTGTTGTAGGTAAGCCAGGCATGCCCATAGGCTTTGTGTAAATCGGCCTGCTCAAGCTGCGAGGTCGCCGGGAGGACGATATCGGCATAATCGGCAGTGTCGGTCATAAACAGTTCGTGGACAACCGTAAACAGATCGTCGCGCTTTAAGCCTTCGATGGTTTTGCCGGCGTTGGGTGAAATAGCCGCCGGGTTAGAACCAAACACAAACAGCGACATAATTGGCGGATCGGTTACTTCGCCCGTCAAAACTGCGCCCAAACGATTCATGTTGACGCTTCGGGCAGCGGGCGGGCATTCATCCCAATGCAGCAGAGCCTGACCATCCCACAGAACGTACCCGCTGGTTGAATAGGTCAATCCACCTCCTCGCACGCCATACTGGCCGGTTAAAGCCGGCAAAGCACAGATAGCCCGTACGTTTTGTCCGCCGGTTCGATTACGCTGCAAGCCGTCGGCAATTTTGATCAGAGCCGGGCGGCTGGTGGCGTAGCTGCGGGCCAGATCAATGATATCGGCGATGGGCAAACCAGTAATCGCCGCCACACGCTCCGGCGGATAGTCATCTAACCGTTCGCGCAACTGCGGCCAGCCGACGGTATTGGCCTCCAACCAGGCTTCGTCATGCAGACCTTCGGTAACGATAATATGGGCCATACCCAGAGCTAACGCGCCGTCGGTACCGGGTAAGGGAGCCAAATGCAGGTCGGCACCACGTGCGGTGCGGGTACGGCGAGGGTCAATAACCACAACGCGACAGCCGTTACGCTGGGCTGCTTTGAGGCGCGGCATAAAGTGCGGTGCGGTTGAGACCGGGTTGTGGCCCCAGATAATCACCATGTGGCTGTCTTCAACGTGGTCATAAGGGGCGCTGTGACGGACACCCAACGTCATATTGACGGCATATTCTGCTGCGGCCCCACAGATAGAACGTTCGAGCTGGCTGGCACCTAATCGCTGCCAAAAACGACCGCTGGAGACCAACATTTGCACCAACCCCAACGTGCCACTGTAGCTGTAGGGCAAAATCGCCGCCGCGCCATACTGATCGATGATGTCACGCCAGCGCTGACCGATTTCTGCCAGCGCTTCATCCCACGAAATCTGCGCCCATTGGCCGCTGCCTTTCGGGCCAATCCGTCGCAGGGGATGTTTGAGGCGATCCGGATGGTAGACGTGATCGAGGTAAGGTCGCACCTTGGCACACAACCACCCCTCAGTAAGGGGATGATCGGGGTCGGCGTAGAAGTTAACGGCTTGGTCGTTTTCAACTTCAGTGATGATGCCACACGTATCAGGGCAATCGTGGGGACAAGCACCATAAATCTTTTGGATCGCCATGCAAACCTCCAAATAGAGTTTGTAGAGTTAATGGAGTTTATAGAGTTTGTGGAGTTTAATGGAATTTTAGCGTTTGTGGAGTTGAAGAGTTGGTAGTGTGGGGAGCAGTAGGGTTGAAAAGTTGTATCATCAGCCCCTAACGCTCATCCTCTTTATATCTCTATTAACTCCCTAACTCTATCAACTCAAAAAACTTGATGAACTCAATGAACTCGACGAACTGTTTTTATTTTCTACCGAAATCGGCTCTAATCTCGCCCCAATTTTCGGTATCCCATTTGATTAGGGGGTTGGGATAATCATTGTCTTCAAGCCACCGGAGGGCACCATCGGCTAGCGACCAAACTTCGTTAGTGCCGAGATTGCGCGGCAGTTTCGAGCCGATCCGTTTATCTTTAACCCAGGCCAGGGCCGTGCGCGAGTCGGAGTAGATGGGGTTGGCTTTACCCTGTTTTTTCAGCATCGACAACGCGTGGACAATGGCGATGAATTCGCCCAGATTATTGGTTCCGTTGTAGATGGGGCCTTTGTGGAAGAGTTCGACGCCGGTTTTGGTCTCAACACCCCTATATTCCAAATTGCCGGGGCTGCCGTCGCAAGCGGCATCGACCGAAATGCTATCGGCGATAACCTCCGGGGGGAGGGTTGTTAAGGCAACCTTTTTGCCGTAAAAAGCTTCCCACCCGGTTTGGAAAGCTTCCTCAGCCTGAGCTTGGCTGGCGAATGATTTGTATTTTGCGTCGCTGTAGCCGTTGACCTGGGCTTGGGTTTCGGCCCATGTGATGTAGATGCCGGGCTGCCGACCAACCCAGACGACGTAATATTTTTGTTTGGGCATGATAGAATTTTACCACGGGCCGATCCAATCTCCAACTACCTATCATTGTTCAAGCTATTGAGCTTGGCTTGCCTGTCGCTGCTGAAGAGCCGCATAGGCCAACACCCCGATTACACCGAGCAGCGGCACCATAATCAGCGACTGCAAACCGGCTCCCAAGGTCGATTGGTCGGCCAGCCAGCCGGTGACCCAGGCCCCCAGCCCGCCCGGTGCCCAACCCAGTCCCATCACCAAAGACGAAGCCAGACCGACGCCGCTGGGCCAGGCTTCTTGAGCCATCACAATGGTTACGGGAAAGCTAGCCCCAATCATCAACCCCATCAGAGCGATAAGGACAACTTGCCACAAGACAGGGGCATGCAGGAAGCCCCATTGCGCCAGGGCTAAAACAGCTAGGCTTATGGCGACAACCCGCCAGCGCCCTAACCAATCGGACAGCGGGCCGCCGGTCATACTGCCCACACCAACGGCAACAAGAAAGATAGACAGCACCTGGCCGCCAAAACCAATCGACTGGCCCTGGCTTTGAATCCACTCCGGTAGATAGGTTATGAGAGAGACCTGAAACCAGGAGCGAGTCATCACCACAAAGGTCACCAGCGCCAGGCTGAGCATAACGGTTGGCGGCATTTTAACGGGCGAGGCCGAAGTTGAATGTGACGGGGTGTCTTCTTTATGACTTAGCTCGAAATCGTTGAGTTGCTGGTATAAAAGTAAAGCCGTGAGCAATGCTACCGGAATAACAATCACCGTACCGGGTAAACCCAACCAACTGATACCCATCGCCACCCACAGCGGACTCATCGCGCCGCCCAAATTGCCCCCAACCGAGAAGAAAGACATGGCTGTGCCTCGGTTTTCTTTGGCGCTGGCGGCAGCCAATACCGCCCCCGCCGGATGAAATGCCGCCGAACCTAAAACACCCAGAGCAACCACAACTAAAACAGCCCAGTAGCTGCCGGCCAAACCAATGGATCCCATGAGCAAACCAATCCAGGCGATGCTAAAAACGATCATCCGTTTGGCCCCAAAGCGGTCACTCAAATAGCCAAATAAGGGCATGGTCAACGCCCCAAAGAGCGAAACCACCATCGCAATTAAACCAATTTGGCTGTAACTGAGGTCAAATGCGGTTATCAGCAGAGGATAAACAATTGGCAAAAACCCGGCAGACAGTTCCAAAATGAAATGGGCCAGGGCCGTGAGAAATACAAATCGAGATAGATATGTGGTCATAGCAAACACCTTTCCATTGACGAAACCATTCCAGGAGTATACTGCGATTTACGCTTCTGATCTTGCCGGATTCGGCCAAAAATTTGTTCTAATCGGCCAATTGAGGGTATCTTTAAACCAGGCCATTCAAAAATTTAACGGAAACTGTTATCAATGAGACGATTATGAGGTTACCCGACCCGAGTATAAACAACGCACCGGCTCTTGCTTTTTGTTACGCTATGGACTTTGAGCCGGGGACGCATGGCTGGCATGCCCACAATCGGCATCAACTGGTGTATGCGGTTAGTGGTGTACTGCAATTAGAGTCTGAGGCGGGACAGTGGTTGTTACCCCCCCAGCGTGCCGCCTGGGTTACTGCCGATAAACCGCACCTAACGCGCTATCTTACGCCGGTTTCGCTGCGGTCGATCTGTTTTGATCCCACTTTTCCCGACGTGCCGCAGGTCGATTCGCGTGTTTTTTCGGTGACGCCGCTGGCGCGGGAGATGATTGTGTACGGCATGCGCTGGGGCACCGATCGCGATCCCGACGATGTCAAAGCCAATCTCTTTTTCCAGACGCTGGCGCTCTTGTGCGAGGAATGGATGGCCGATGAACCCTCCTTCCGGCTACCTCGCGCCAAAACGCCGGAGCTAGCCCAGGCCATCGAATACACCTTGGAGAACTTGCAAGAGATCACAATCGATGAGGTAACGGTCGCCGCTAATTTATCATCTCGCACGCTGCGGCGGCGGATGCAGCAAGAAACCGGCATTTCCTGGCAGAAGTTTCTGCACACCGCCCGAATGATGCGAGCGATGGAGCTACTTGCCACTCCTGAGGCTCAAGTCACCGAAACGGCGCTGGCGGTTGGGTATAACAGTTTAAGTGCTTTTATTCGAGCATTTACGCGTTTTACAAGCGAAACGCCCAGCCATTATCGACAGCGGGTGCAGTCTTAAAGCAATCTAAACCAACTTTGGACGGAAAATATTCAACAGCAGCGGGAAAACGCCGAGCGTAAACAGCGCCGAGAGCGATAACCCAAAAACAATTGACCAGGCCAACCCGGACCAAACCGGATCATTGGCGATGGTCAAACTGCCTAACACGGTGGTTGCCGATGTAAGTAAGATGGGGCGCAAGCGAGCCTCGCCGGCACCCAGTAGGGCTTCGTGTACGGTGCTGCCTTCGGCCAGACTTTGCCCATAATACTCAAGATAGAGGATGGCATTGTTAACCACAATACCCATCAGAGCGATAAAGCCGACGAGTGACGTGGCCGTCAAAAAAGTACCCCAAGCGGCATCAAGAAGGGCAAAGCCGGGAAGAATACCGATGAACCCCAGCGGAATGGTTGTCATAATGAGGGCCGGGGCCAAGAAGGAACGGAACTGGGCGATCAAAACCGCATAGATAAGCACAAAAGCCACAATCATCGCCAGCCCCAAATCGCGGAAGTTCTCCAGCGTCATCTCCCATTCGCCGCCCCACAGAATGGCATAGGCATTTTGTTGCTTATCCTGATAATGCATGCCAAACAGATTCCACCACTCCAGAGACCCTTCGTTGGGAAACTGATAGCCATTACCAACGATGTCAAACATCAGGTCGATGACCGCGTAAACAACGCTACGGTTATCCATTTCAGCCGTAACATAGGTGGTTGATCCGCGTTCGTCTCGAATGAGTGCCGCCGTTTGGTGACCACTGACTGGGGTGACCAGTTCGCTCAAGGGGATGTTGTGCCCTAATTGTGATTTAACATAGATACGGCTTAAATCTTGCAGTTGATTGCGTGCTTCGGTTGGATATTCTAACGTGATAAAAGAAAACTCGTTATGTTCCGGTAAATGGTACTGCCCGATATTTCGGCCATCGGTAGCCGTTTGTAAGACATCGACCACATTCGCGGTGACGATGCCGGTTCGATTGGCTTTGCTGTAATCGATTACAAATGTTGTCTGGGGGTAAGGCGTTTCAATAGAACTTTGAACATCAACGACTCCGTCTGTAGCCCGCATTTTTTCCATAATATCCTGGGCAACGGCTTGCCGCACAGCCGGATCCGGCCCTTTGATTTTAGCCACTAAGGTGGCTTGAACCGGCGGTCCGGGCGGATCTTCTACAAATTGAATCGTGAAACCGGAGGATTCGTAAACCCGCATCGCCGGGCTTTGGGCGAAATAATCCCGCATGCTTGACACAATCGCGCCCGACTGCATCGTTCGCTGTTTGGGTGGGGTGATATTGACCCGCAGGGTGATAAAGTGTCGCCCGGTGCGCTGTTCCGCACCTTTATAGAGGCCATTAAAATCGATGACCGGAGCCGTACCGATAAACTCCTGCACCGACTCGGTGTAGGGATCGCGCAGCAGAAGGGCAACCGCCATATCCGCGACCTCCAGACTTTTACCTAAATCTGTGCCTTCCGGGCCGTCGATGTAAACATAGTATTGGCGCTTATCCGCGCCCGGCAGCATCCGAAAATGCACCAGCTTCAACACCGGAAAGCTTAACACGACCAAAAATAAAAGAAACGTAATCACCAAGAAGGCGTATTGCCGCCATTTTGCTTTCAAAAGCCATCGCAAATTTGCTTGATAGATGCTGGTCAAAAGATCGAAGGTTTTGGCAATAGCCCGAAATGGGGCGGTCAGCCAGTAGAACAGTTTGGCAATGGGATTCCGCGCCTGTTTAGCATCTGCCTCCGCATCGGTCTGACTGGACCGAAAGGCGAGCGAAGCCAAAAAGGGAGTCATCGTGTAAGCGACCAATAACGACATAAGCAGCGCCATCGGCACAAAAAAGGAGAGCGGCCCCATATACGCGCCCATCAATCCGCTAATTTGGGAGGTCGGCAGGAAGACAATCACCGAGGTGACGGTTGATAAGAGCAAACCAATTCCAACTTCGTTGACAGCCAGCGCAATAGATTCGGATAACGGCAGCGGTTTTTTGACGTAACGGCTGAGATTGTCGATGACGACCGTAGCGGAGTCGACAAGCAATCCCAACGAAAGAATGAGAGCAAACAGCGTAATTCGATTGATGGTTTGGCCGGCAAAGTAGCCGACCACAAACACTAAAGCCAGCGAAAGCGGGATGGCAAATGCCACCAAAATAGCCGACCGCAGCCCCAAGAACAGCAGCAAGACCAACGAGACAATGCCGATACTTTGCAAAAGACTTGTGCCCAAGCCCAAAACGGCTTCCTCAGCCACTTCGCCGTCGTTGCGGTAAACTTGATATTCTATGTTATTGTACTCAGGGTGTTGCGTAATGTTTGCTAACTCGGTTAAAACAGTATCGGCGATGGCTACGGTGCTTTCGCCTTTACGTTTGGCAATCGAAAGAAATACAACCGGTTCACCTTGTTGCTCGCGCTGGCTCACCCGCACATAAGACGTTTTTTCCGTGTATCCGTCAATGACAGTCGCAACATCTTGCAACTTGACATCCGGCTTCAAGTAGAGATTTCGCAGCGTGTCACCGCTCAGTGAACCATCGACTCGCACTTCCTGAAGTGCTTCATCATCGCGAATGGTGCCAACCGTGTAATGGATGTTGTTGGCGTCAATGGCTTGCTCAATTTCCAGAGGGCTAAGGCCGCGATCTTGCATGCGGGTTGGATCGAGGATAACACGCAAAGCTCGCCTTTCGCCCCCCTGAACCTCAAGATTGGCGACTCCGGCAATTTCGCGAAGCTTATCCATGATGGGGATGATTTGGTTGCGTACTTCATTTTGCGACATGGTTGAGGAGGTAAAGCCGATGGTTACAATCGGCACATCATCGGGGCTAACCGGCTGAATCAGCGGATTCTCCATACCAGGCTGCATTTCGTTCAACGAGGCAGAGATTTTCGACTGAACCCGCGTTTTGGCTGTTTCTAAATCTTCGCCCATCTTAAACTCGACGGTAACGATGGACATCCCCCCATCAAACGAGCGCGAGTAGATAGCATCGACGCCGGGAATGTCGGCCAGCCGTTCTTCAAGTTCTAACGTGATATACTGCTCCACCTCGGCCGCCGTCGCGCCCCGGTATTCCACCTGAACCCGAAAGACGGGCATTACGACTGTGGGATTATATTGTTTGGGAGTGAATATATAGGTAAACGTACCAAAAGCGATGATACCGATAAGGAGCAGAATACTAAGCGCGGAATTTTCCACAAAGAAGCGGGCAATTTTGCCGGAAAAATTGAGGTTCATGGGTTGATCCGTAAGGTAGAGTCTGAGAATTTGTAGACCACAGGCGAATTTTTTGTGGCATCGCCTCATCAGAGATTGTATTGTAAACGTTTACAAAATCACAGCTAGCCACAAAGCATCACAGCATGTACCAAAATGATAACAAAAGTCTGTGAAATAAGTGCGAATAAGTGGATAGTTTTGTAAAATAACGCTCTAAAACAGCCGCTGAAGATATTATGGTCTACTTAGAATTACTTTACCTAATGTGCAACTCTTTTTAGAATTGATCCATTGAGGGTACCGTTTGTAAAATAGAGGTTCCAACACCAATCTAAGTACAAAAGGAGCCACCCAATGGATCGGTACGATTTTATCATAACTGTGTATTGTTTGGTATGTGAGTATTACAAGATTATCAAGGAACGCTATCCAATTCGGCGAGGCGGCTTTGGGCCGGCTTTAAGTGATGAAGAAGTGATAACCATCGAAATCTGCGGCGAATTCTTCAAAATGAATACGGACCAAGATATATTCGATTATTTTAAGGCGCACTACCAAGCGGACTTTCCTCAATTGCGAGAGCGGTCACTGTTTGTGCGTCAAGCAGCTAATCTATGGCAGGTCAAAGCTGCCATCCAACAGTTGTTGGTCATCGACAGTAGTCAAGCAGATGACCCGGTACAAGCCATTGACACCTTACCGTTACCGATTTGTGTCTACACCCGAGCACCACGAGACCGCTGCTTCAAGCCCTTGGCCGACTACAGTCACTGTGCCGCCAAGAAAATGGACTATTATGGCTTCAAATTGGGACTACGGATTGCTCGGTCAGGTATGATCACCTATTTTCCTTTGTTACCGGGTCGACC
>JAGRBY010000256.1 GCA_020433835.1 Anaerolineae bacterium
CGTTTGCGGGTTGCGCATAAACTGCATCCCAAAGGTCGGCGGACGGGGCAGGTTTGCTTCGGCTTGGTGCAGGGCCGGAGGGGAGAGAGAGCTACTCATGGGCAATCCGGGGGTCGAGATAGGGGTAGGTTAGGTCGGTTAGCAGGTTGGCCAGCACAATCGATAGCGACAGAATCAGCACCGCCGCCTGCACCACCGGAAAGTCGCGGTTGAAGATGCTCTGCACCAGCAGATGCCCCAGCCCCGGAATACCAAAAACCTGCTCAATGATAACCGAGCCGCCGACCAGATAGCCCAACTGCAAGCCCATCAGCGTTACAATTGGGATGAGTGTGTTGCGAACGGCGTGGCCGGTGATTACCCTGACTTCCGGCAGACCCTTGGCCCGGGCGGTGCGCAGGTAATCGGTCGATAGCACTTCCAGCATCACGCCGCGCACGTAGCGAGTCATAAACGAGAGGCGCGGAATAGCCAGCACGATGACCGGCAGCACGTAAGCCGACGCCGACTCGACCCCGGAGGCCGGCAGCCAGTCGAGCTTCAGGGCGAAGAGCAGGATGAACATCAGGCCGACCCAGAATGGCGGTATCGACACGCCGCCCATCGCCGCCACCAAACTGCTGTAATCGAGCCAACTGTTGCGCCGGACGGCAACGATAATGCCCATCGGCAGCGCGATAAGATAAGCCACCACAAAGGCCGAGACCGTCAGCCGCAGGGTATAGGGCAGCGTCTGGACGATCATCTGCATCACCGGGCGGCGGGTGACAAACGACTGGCCGAAATCGAGGCGGGCGACCTGCAACAGGAAAGAGGCATACTGCACCGGCAGCGGATCGGTTAGCCCCAGCGCTTGCCGTAGATTTTCCTTTTCGCGCTCGGCTTCAGGCCGAGGATCACCGGCATAGAGAATCTCCACCGGGTCGCCGGAGAGGCGCATCACCACAAAAACCACGGTAACAACCAACCACATCGTCACCAAGCCTTGCAGCAGTCGCCGGATGATGGTGCGTAACAAAGCGTACTCTCTCGTTTCTAAATGTAGGGACAGATAGGGGAGATTAGGAGATAGGGAGATGAGGAGATTCTCGATCAATCTCCCTATCTCTTAATCTCCTAATCTCTTCTTATTCGACCACATCCGCCGAGCGGAGCCAATAAACCACGTCCGTCGGCAACGGCATCTCCTCCAGGCCGGTCAGGCGGTCGCTGCGATAGGCCCGCACATCGTCATGGCTGTAAAGAAAGACGGCGACAGCGTCCTCATCGACAATCATCTGCTGGGCTTCGTTATAGATGTCGCGGCGTTGCTCTTGGTCGGTCACGGTTTGGCCTTGCTCCAGCAAGCTGCTGACGGTGTCATTTTGGTAAGCCGAGGCCTGGCCTAAAATCCAATTCTTGTGGAAAACCCAATACATATGATCGGGATCGACAATGTTGCTGAAGCCGTACAGGGCCAGCTCCGATTGACCGTCGCGCACCTCCTGGTAATACGCGCCGCTTTCCACGGTCAGCAGTTCGACATCGATGCCGACATCTTGCAGGTTGCGCTGAATGAGTTGGGCTTCGTTCTGCTGGTCGGGTGGGGCTTTAAGGGTAAGATGGGTCGCCGGATCCCAGCCCGCTTCGGCCAGCAAGGCTTTGGCCTGGTCAGGATCGTAGTTGTAGCAGTTGACCGTGTTGTTATAGAAGGAAGAGCGGGTGGAGAGCGGGCCGCAGGTGCGGGTCACTACGCCGGGGAAAAGTTTCATGAGCGCCTCTTTATCGACGGCATAGGCGATAGCCTGGCGAATGCGGGCATCGGCCAGCGCCGGAACGGCTTCGTTGAGGGTGATCATATCGTAGCCGTAGCCGGGGCTTTTGAGCACGGTAATGTTTTCCTCGCCTTCCAGCCGCTCGATGTCGGTATCGGGCACGCCTAGGATGAGATCATATTCGCCGGACTCAAGGTTGATGATGCGGGTGGCTTCTTCTTCAACCCACTTGAAGACCAGTTCATCGATTTTCGGCGCACCGCCCCAGTAGTCGGGGTTGGCGGCCAGGACAATGTTGACGCCCGGCTCCCACGATTGCAGCTTGAAGGGGCCGGTGCCGACCACGTTCTCGGTCCAGACCTGGTTTTTCTCGACTTCGGTACAGACTTCGCCGGTGGCTTCGTCATCCAGCCCTTTTTCATCCATCGCGGTCTGGCAGTCGGTATAGCGCTCGGCCAAAATGTGTTTAGGCATAATGCGCAGGTTGAGGGCGATACTTTGCACCATAAAGTAGCCGATGGGGTTGGCGGTATAGACGCGAATCGTGTAGTCATCAACTACTTCAACCGGCTGCTCGGGGTTAAGCACAAATTCTTGGATGGGGCGCGGGCCGCGCGTCAGAGTCCAGGCCACATCGTCGGCGGTAAAGGGTTCGCCGTCGTGCCAGGTAACGCCTTCACGCAGCTTAAACTCGTACGTCGTCGGGTCGATCTGCTCCCACGACTCGGCCAGACCGGGGATCAGTTTATCGGTGCGGGTGTCATGATAAACCAGCGGCTCGAAAATTTGCCAGGCAACGGCAAAGGTGCCGGCCGTATAGTTGTAATTGCGCGGATCCAGGTTGGGCGGCTCGGAGCCTAAGCCAATCGTAACCGATTTGGCCGCCGGTGTTTCGGCGGAGTCGGTCGACGATGTGCCGCAGGCGGTTATCATCGCCAAAACCGTTACGCTGAGCAGCACAAAGGTTAGATATCTTTTATGTGGGAACACTATTCTCCTCCTTTGGTTGGCTACCGGGTCATTTAGGGTCAATGGTTTCCCATTGTACCCGAAGTCAACCCGGCTTGCCAAAGGAGGTAGGGGAAATGTTGGATGGTTTGGAACTGTTCCAGGTTATTTCATTACCAAGATGAAGGGCGCTTGCCTGGTGATCAGCTCATGTGGAATCCAAAAAGCCCTGATCAACATCATGATCACCTCTGTTGAGATCTCAAGTACGTTGATCAACATCGTGATCGCCTCTGTTGAGATCTCAAGTGTCGTGATTACAATGATCAGGACATCTGGCAGAATCGCATCAGAGATTTTTAGGAATAATCGGAGTCAACCTTAAGCTTAGTGTAGCGTTTTCTTTAGCTCCATGGCCAGGGTTTGAACGTGGGGCTGCTCAAGAATATTGTGATGACTGCCGGCTATTCGTCTGACATCAACACCACCACCGGCCAACTTCTGCCAGCCCATCGCGAAATCAGGGGTGCGAGAGAGTGACTGGCTGCGCGTTCGGAAAAGGGTGACTTTGCCGTTATAAAGGCCCGGATTGTAGCTGCTCATGGCTCGAATTTGGGCTTCCATCATTAGAAGGTGGTCGGCTGAAAGATGACGGGTGTCATCGATGACATCATTTGCGCTCTGGGCGACCGACAGCCCCAATTTACGCATGACATTTTTCCCATGACTGCGGACTTTTCGGGCTGCACGCTGCCACATCTGTTCGCGACTGAGGGTAAGATAATCGAACAACCAGTAAGGCATGTTGTGCATGAAGTTCATTATTAATTTAGGGTTGCGCCAGATTGCATCCCGGTTCTGGCCGCGTAAAGGCGCATAGCCTTCAAATATAGCGACTACATTCACAACATCTCCCTGCGCTTCAAGCTGGCAGGCCATTTCATAAGCCACAACGCCCCCATAGCAGTAGCCGCCCACGTAGTAGGGGCCATGCGGCTGGACGGTGCGTATGGCTTCAACGTAACGGGTGGCCATGGTTTCAACATCGGTATCCGGCTCCTCATCGCCATCAATGCCTTTGGCTTGCAAGCCGTACACCGGCTGATCCGACCCCAATAAACGCGCCAACTCACCATAGCCCACCACACCGCCACCAAAACCATGCACGCAAAAGAAAGGCGGCTTGGCCAGACCAGGTTGAATGGGAACAAGCGTTGGGGCATCGATAGTGACCTCATTTTGGGCGATGACGTGGGCCAGTTCGGCTATGGTCGGCGATTGAAAGAGAATGGTGAGCGGTAGTTTTTTGCCAAAGGTGTGTTCAATCTGCGTAAAGAGGCGAATGGCTAACAGCGAGTGACCGCCGAGTTCAAAGAAGTTGTCGTGGATGCTGATGGGATTGCGTTGCAGGAGTTGCTGCCAGATGTCGGTCACCTGTTGCTCGGTTGGATTGCGAGGAGAAACAAAGGTATCGGTCGCTTTGATATCGGTTACATCGGGTGAAGGTAGGGCGCGATAGTTGATTTTGCCGTTGGGGGTCAAGGGCATGGTGTCGAGCTGGACATAGGCAACCGGCACCATATGGTCGGGGAAGTGGGCCTTGAGAAACATACGCAGATCGTCCGGCGCAAGGGCTGCTGCTATCTCTGGGACTACGTAGGCGACTAAGCCGAGACCGCCGGGAAGATCATCACGGGCGATGACGATGGCCTGTTTGATGTGGGGATGCTGGGCCAGAGCGTGTTCGACCTCGCCAGGTTCAACCCGGAAGCCGCGAATCTTTATCTGTCTATCGGTGCGACCGGCAAACTCGACCAGACCGTCGGGCCGATAGCGACCCAGGTCGCCGGTGCGGTAGAGACGGTCGTGAGGCAGGTTTGTGAAAGGGTTGGTGATGAAACGGGCTTCGGTTAAAGCTTCGTCGCCCACGTAACCGCCGGCCAGGTGAGGACTGCGCAGATAGATTTCGCCGACCTCGCCGATACCGGCCAACTGCTGTTGGGCATTCAGGACGAGCAGTTGCGCATCGGGCATCCCTTTCCCCAGCGGATAGACAGCTCTGCTGTGGTTGGCAGCGGTGTTGTGCTCTTTGGTGGGCGGGATACAGTGATAGCCAACCGCGCGTTGGGTTTCGGTCGAGCCGTAAGAGTTAATGCAGGTGACGTTGGGAGCCAGATGTTGTAATTGTGAGACATCCTGACGGGTTAGTTTATCGCCGACGAAGAAGGCATAGCGCAGCTGAGGCAAGGTGGCATCATTGGTTGCTGTTTCGGTGAGGATTTGGCCCATGGGCGGGGTCATATGGGCAAAGGTGATGGCGTGCTGCTGCATCCAGCCGGCCAGATAGCCAGGCGTGCCGACCCGGTCGGGGTCGGGGATGTGAATGGTGGCTCCAACCCAGAGAGCAGTGAAGATATCGCGCTGGAGAGGATCGTGGGCCAGGCCGGAAAGCATGCTGAAATGGTCAGCGGGCGAGAGGTTGAACGCCTCGGTTTGCCACGGCAGGAAGTGAGAGAGCGGACCGTACCGCCCGCGCACGCCTTTGGGTAAGCCGGTAGAGCCGGAGGTGAAGGTGATGGAGGCGGTATCGTCAGGATCGACGGTTATGTCGGGGTCGGTGGTTAGATAGCCGGTCAGAGGATCGTGTTGAAGTGCGAGACTGAGGTTGGGTAGCGATAGATGACAAGCTAACGTTGCGGCGACCTCAGCCACGGTATCGGGCAGGGGGCCGGCGGCATCGAGTTGAATGATGGCTTTGGCCTGCGAGAAATCGAGGTAGTGGAGCAGACGGTCGGTGGGATAGGCGGGGTCCAAGTTGACCAGCGCGCCGCCCGCTTTCAAGACCCCCAACCAGGCCCAAATGAGCGAGGCACTGCGATGACCGTAGATGGCTACGACATCACCGGGTTGGATACCTTGGGCGATGAGGCAGTGAGCCAACTGGTTGCTGCGTTGGTCAAGCTCTTGATAAGACCAGGTATCGTGCGGATCGACGATGGCATCTTTATGGGGATATAACTGAGCCATACGAGCAAATTGCTGATGGACGGCTCCGTGCCAGGTATCGCTCAGGGGCGCGGCGGGGTCGGGTAGAAGCGATTGGGTTTGGGGTGTGACGAGCGACAGTTCGGCGATGGGGCGGTGTGGTTGGTGGGTGATGTGGTGAAGGAGTTGGACGTATTGGGCCAGCATGGTTTCCATCCGTTCGCGGTGGAAGAGAGAAGTTTTGTAAACCAGGTTAAAGTAGACATCCTCCTCGTGTTTGCGTACGTACAACGTGATATCAAACTTCGAACCAACCTCAACTTCGTGGCGGATGAATGGTTCGATTTCCAGGTTGGCCAGGGTAAAGTTCTCATCGTGGACGGTGGTGAACATGTTGAAGAAGAGCTGGAAGATGGGGGCGTAGCTGAGATCGCGCTGAGGTTGCAGTTCTTGCACCAGCTTTTCAAAGGGTAAGGCTTGATGGCTGTAGGCTTCGAGGGTAGTTTGGCGGACGAGGTTGAGCAGTTCGGCAAAGGTGAGGGTTTCGACGATGTTAGTGCGCAGGGCCAGGTTGTTGAGAAAGTAACCGATGAGGTTTTCGGTTTCAATATAGCGGCGATTAATCATCGGCGCACCGACGACGATATCATCCTGGCCGGTGTAGCGGTAGAGCAGGATGTTGAAGGCTGTCAGGAGGGTCATAAACAGCGAAGCGTTTTGTTGGATGCTTAACTGCTCCAGCGATTGGACGAGATCGGCGGGCAGTTGGCCGGTTATTTTGTCGCCTTTGTAGCTTTGGGTGGCGGGGCGAATGTAATCGGTCGGCAGTTCCAGCAGCGGCGGCGCTCCGGCTAGCTGTTCGCGCCAGTAGGTTGTGTCTTTTTGCAGTGTCTCGCTCTGTACCTGCTCGCGTTGCCAGATGGCGAAATCGGCATACTGGATGGAGAGTGGGGGCAGCTCGGGCTGGGGCTGCTGTTCGACAAAGCTGGCATAGAGCGTCGATAATTCCTGGGTGAGAATGCCCATCGACCAGGCATCGCTGATGATATGGTGGATGTTCAGAAGGAAGATATGCTTTTCGGCGGCCAGTTGGATGAGAGTTACCCGCAGTAGAGGCGCTTGAGTAAGGTCGAACGGTTTATAACCTTCCTCTTCCACAAGGTGGCGAGCGTGGGTTTCTTGTTCCTGATCTGCAAGGTGGCGGAGGTCGATAGTTTTTATGGTCAGAGTTAGGTCAGGTGCAATGATCTGCACCGGCTGGTCGTCGATGATGTGAAAGCGGGTGCGTAAGGTTTCGTGTCGCTGCAAGAGCGCATTGAAAGCCCGTTCCAAAGCCGCCACGTTCAGGGGACCATACAAGTACCAGGCCGACGGCATATTGTAGGTCGCCTTATCAGGCTGAAGCTGCTCCAGGTACCAGATACCTTCTTGCACAAACGAGAGCAGGCTCGACTCTTGTTGAGGACGGCGCTGAATAGTGGTGGCCGAGGCGGCGTTTGATGTCGCTTTTTGTTTGAATAATGGCTGTTTTAAGTATAATTTTTGCTCAGCAGCGGCCAGCTTAGACGTCGCATGGGTCGTTTCATGGGTCACGTGCTACCTCTTTTCATCAG
The DNA here is from genome assembly GCA_020433835.1 of Anaerolineae bacterium. The sequence continues at coordinate 7,301 of JAGRBY010000256.1, forward strand.
TATCAAGTTGACAGAGCTATCCTTCTAACCGTTCTATGTCCTCAAGTAGAAGATTTTCAACAATAATCGCTTGCTCGGCAATGGTTGGGGCTTCGAAAAAATCGATGAGCGACAGCTCGATTTCGAGGCTTTGGCGAATACGGTTGACCAGCCGAACCGCTAAGACCGAGTCGCCACCCAACGCCAAGAAACGCTGCTCGATGCCGATTTGCTCCAGCCCCAAGACCTCGGCCCAAATATCGGCCAGCCGCCGTTCGAGGTCGCTGTTTGGGGCTGTCATTTCAACTTCGGCTACTGTTGGCTCTGCCTTGTTCGCTGTTAGCCCCAACTTCTCGGCCAGGCCAATGCGCTGAAGTTTACCCGTTGGCCCTTTAGGGATTTCATCGAGGATAAACACCTGTTCCGGCACCTTGAAGTGGGTGAGATGTTCGGCAGCAAAGCGGCGAATGTCTAACCCATTCACCGAGGCCCCATCGCGCACAATAACGGCAGCGGCGACGGCTTCGCCCAGTTTCTCATCCGGCACGGCAAAGGTTAGGACCTGAATAATATCAGGGTGATCGAGCAGCACTTCATCCACCTCGTGCGGGGAGATTTTCTCACCACCACGATTGATGATCTCTTTAAGGCGACCGGTTACATAAAGATATCCTTCGTCATCGAGATAACCCTGGTCGCCGGTTCGAAACCAACCGCCGCCGGGAAAGGCTTTTTGGTTCGCCTCAGGGTTGTTGGCATAACCCAACGTAACGTTAGCCCCACGGATAACAACTTCTCCGGTTTGCCCCTGCGGCAACAGTCTCGCCTTTGTTTCGTGCATAATCCCCACTTCCGGGCCGGCAGCCAGGCCCACCGATCCGGGTTTGCGGGCCAGGGGCGGCAAAGGATTGCTGGCCATCTGGTGCGAGGCTTCGGTCATCCCATAAGACTCAATGACCGGAGCCTGAAACGTATCTTCCAACGCTTTCATAACCTGGGGCGGCAGCGACGACGATGAGGAGCGAATGAAACGCAGAGGGCTTTCGGCGATGATGGTTTGGTTATCAGCCGCGCGAGCCAGAATGGCCTGATGCATCGTCGGTACGGCGGTATACCAGGTGGGGCGAAGCTCGGCCATCCATTCAAAGAAGCTGGGGGCATAGAAGCCGGGAGTACACACCACACTGGCTCCGGCGGCCAAGGTAGACAGCGTCGCCGCCATCAATCCATGGATATGAAAGAGTGGCATAACATTGAGGCAGCGATCTTCCGGCGTAAGCTGTAACGTCTGCCCAATATTGTGCGCCGAGGTACAGATATTGCTATGTCTTAAAGGAACAATCTTAGGTCGTGATGTTGTGCCGGATGTGTGCAGCACCAGCGCTACCTCGCCGGCCTGACTTGGCCCGACTTCGGCGGTTAATGGCTGCGCTTCGCCTGAAAGGCTAAACAGCCCGGCCGCATCAGCCTGGGGCGTTAATTCTATAATCGGGATATGACGCGCCTTGGCCACCTCAATCGCGGCAGAATCCATACCGGCCAGAATGACCAACGCTTTAGCCTCCAGATCGGACAGATAGAAGTCATACTCCGGAGCACGATACGCCGGATTGAGTGGGGCGCTGGTGGCCGCTGAGGCAATTGCCAGAAAGGCTACCGCCATCTCGGGGCCGTTGGGTAATGCAATACCAACTTTATCATTGCGCCCAATGCCCAGCCTATTGAGTTGGTTTACGGTAGCATCAACGTGGTCAAATAATTGGTTGTAGGTTAAAGGGGGTCGATGGGGGGCAGCTATGGCAATATTGTTTGGTTGTTGCTCCGCTTGGGTCTGAAGTAACCGGTAAATCGCGAAAAATTTCATAAGTCTCTCCCTTGAAAATACGACTTGTAGACAAACTTAAGTTTGTCCTACGGATATTTTCATTGTCGTTGTCGTCTCAAACGAGACTGTTGGACTCCTATGAAACAAATGATACGGGTGAGGATAGTTTTACGGAACGGATTTGTTGGCAGGTTAAAGTTTAACAAACATTCCTAACAATACCATGGCCAAAAAATAGCGAAATGAGAGCGGTTGAATACCATGCATT
>JAGRBY010000257.1 GCA_020433835.1 Anaerolineae bacterium
GCTTTTATTTACATTGCTATGACCCGTCTCATGTTACGCAGGCTTGCTCCTAAATAACCTTTTAAAACAGTTTCTAAAGCTTCTGTCCAAAATCGAACTTGATCCGAACATCGGCCCCTTTGCCCGCTACCCCAAACTGATTTTTGATGACCGTCAATGTGGCCTTATAAGCCGTTGCCAGGCTCTCTTTATGAGTCCAGCTTTCGTTCTGAACCCACAGTCGAATATTCGCAATCTCAGAAAGGGGAAAACCGGCCGGATAGTTTAAGGGATTAAAGGCATCTTCTTCAGAGGGGGTGGTTATAAAAAGGAAGGCACTCTCTGAGGTGCGGGTAATAAGGTGCAGCCGTCGCAGTAAAATCCGAAGTGAGTCTGGCTCGACATTGCTGAGCAGATGGTTTACGCTGCCCATGACAACCGTTATAAAACGGGCATGGCGACTGGCACTTTCCAGCGCGGTTATGGCAGCAAAAATCGTGTCCGGCTGCGTTAGAAGTAGTTGTGGAGCCACAAGCCCGCACCGTTCGGCCTGGTAAACGTCAAACGTGCGGCTCAAATCGATAATCATTGCCACCTCCTGTTGTCGCTGTACCTTGGCAGCAATGCGGGCGGCAATACTGGTCGGCCCGCCGCTAATGGGGGTAACGCTGGGGCCAATAAGTTCGGTAATTGTGCCTAACGGCAGGCCACCGATATCCAAAGCCCGGTCAAGAGGCCGTAATCCGGTCGATTGCACCGGGATATTCTCCGGATTTGGATGTTTTCGCATGAGAGCTGCCTGCTGGGGTGAAGGCTCGGCAAAAATGCGGGCAACACTCTGAATAACTTGTTTTATTTTCCTCGTACTTTGGGCTGCCACGCGATACCTGCCTCATTTTTTCTACTCGTCACAATGTAGTTTTATTATATCAGAACGTATGTTCGGTTGTCAAGAATGCATTTAGCCCTTTCGGTAGTAATATTTTCTTGAAAGCGATACGTAGGAACGGAAATTTAACAACTTGGGCCTTTGCGTTTAAGTAATTGGGAAATAATAACTGGTAAGTGGTTATTCAATCTCCAGTCTCCAATTACCAGTTACCCACTACAACTTATCCGACAGAATTGGGTAAGTTAATGAATACGCATTCCCTAACAACTTAAGTTATAGAAAGGATATTATGATGCTGCGTCCATTGCTGTCAGTTTTGATTTTACCGTTCAATGTCATTATCATCATTCCCACGATAATGTACGCGCGATGCGGTCGTAAACCGGCATTACGACTTTTTAAACCGGCCTGGTTGACGATAACCCGAACGGCAGGCATACTTCTTATGACTATTGGATTGCCGTTAATGTTTTTTACCATCAGAGATTTTGCCAAGATTGGCCAGGGAACCCTTGCTCCGTGGGATCCCACCCGTAAGCTGGTGGTGACCGGCCCGTATCGATATGTTCGCAACCCGATGATCTCCGGCGTCATCTGCCTTCTGTTCGGCATCACCCTGGTGGCGAATACGATTTGCCATTTGGCCTGGGCTACGGCCTTTACATTGATTAATGTCATTTACACGCCGCTGTCTGAAGAACCGAGCTTGGTTAAACGGTTTGGCAATGATTATCAACTTTACAAGCAGCATGTACCGCGCTGGCTGCCGCGCTTAACGCCGTGGGAACAGCCCGACGCTGTGCATAGTCAGGAACAATAAAACAGAGAATGTCCCATCATACTGACCTAAACCTCACCTACATCGGCCACGCCTCAATGCTCATTGAAATCGACGGCATTCGCCTGCTCACCGACCCGATCCTGCGGCCACGGGTTTGGCACCTGCGCCGCCACTCTACAGCCATCGACCGCGCCTGGCATGAGCAGATCGATGCCGTGCTCATTTCCCACGCGCATTGGGATCATCTGGATATCCCCTCATTAAAAGTGTTGGATCGGAAAACGCGCTTGATTATGCCACATGGCCTGGCGGTGATACTGCGGCGGCACGGATTTCAGCATATCGAAGAGGTGGTCATCGGCCAAACGCTTACGATTGGCCCGGTTACGATTGAAGCGACGTATGCCCACCACAAAGGCAATCGACCTTTCTCCGGCACCATGGCCGACTGCCTGGGCTTTGTCATCCACGGTCGGCAAAGCGTCTACTTTGCCGGCGACACCGATCTCTTTCCCGATATGGCCCAACTGGCGGACAAGCTTGATGTGGCGTTACTGCCGGTGTGGGGTTGGGGGCCAACTTTGGGGCAGGGGCATCTCGATCCGCACCGGGCGGCGCAGGCTTTGCAGTTACTGCGTCCGCGTCTGGCGATTCCTATCCATTGGGGCACCTACTTCCCCATCGGGCTAAAGTGGTTCTTGCCCCATTTTCTTACCGATCCCCCCCACAGTTTTGCCAACTTCGCCGCTACAATGGCCCCGGATGTCGAGGTTCAAATCGTTGCGCCCGGCAGCTCGCTGCGGGTGGGGCATGCGTAGAAATTGATAACGTCGTTGCTACTCAAGCACGGCCTTGATAGCGGGCAGCATTTCGTGGGCGGCTTCCTCACCGATGCGAATCAAACGCGCCGCATGCTCAAAATCGAGAGCGTGGCTGGCCGATACATGATGTTGAATCAGCACATCAATATTGTCAAACTCTTTGCCGATGGCCTCGGCCTCCATCGCGCTGAAGACGTTGGAAATGGTCTGCATCATGGTTGGCATCTTGCGGGTATCAGCCTGATATGATTGCCCCATTGGCCGAACCACGCTGGAACCGATAACGATATCCGCTCCCCGGTTGCGCAGCACGCTGGCCGGCAGTGGGTTAACAATCCCCCCATCGAGATGATAGCGACCCTGATAGTACCACGGCTCGGTCAGCACCGGAATGCTAAGGCTGGCCCGAATGGCATCGGCCAGCGGCCCCGAGTCGAACACCACTTGCTCGCCGGTGTAGGCATCGGCCGAGATCATATAGATCGGCGTTGTTGTATCCTCAAAGTTTTTGTTGTCTACCCATTTTGCGATGAGCTTATCACGGGCAATGCGCCCTTTGACCAGAGCCGTGCGTGGCGGCAGGTTGAAATCCCAGTTTGAGATTTTTGTGGCCGCTTTCAACGCATCGGCAAAGCCAACCATCTGCTCGATGCTCCAACCCAGGGCGTACAGGGTCCCGAACAAGGCTCCGGCGCTGGTGCCGGCAATCATATCGATGGGAATCTTCTCTTCCATCAAAACTTTCATCACGCCAATGTGCGCCAATCCGCGTGAACCGCCGCTGGAGAGGGCCAGCCCAATGGTGCGATTGATCAACCGGCGGGCGATGCGTGCCAAATCGACCGGCGTGCCGGCTGAAGTCCACAATTCACACGATTCTGGCGTCGAAAGCCAGGCCGGCGTGCGCCCCAGGCTCACCACCGTATCCGCTAAGTCGACAGCTTTTTGCGCTACGTCATTGTGTAAGTGGGGGATAAGCACCAAGATGTGTTTAAACATTTCAACCTGGTAACTCAGCTGCTCGGCCAGGGATTCCGGGGTTACATCGTGTGGGCGAATCAACATAACGCCGCGACTGAGCGGTACATCTACCGCGGCCTGGGCGTTGGGCAAAACCAACACCCCAACGGGCGATTTCAGTTCGGCGTAAACAGCGTTAGCCAGTTCCAGGGCTTTCATGCCAAACACAGCGGTAATGCGCCGTCGATTGGTCAACTGTTTTTTGCCTTCCGTGGTTTTGACCAGCCGTTTGCTCATCTCGCGCATCATTTCCAGGGCAATTGAGGGGCGGGTCTTGATGAGGCGCTCGAAGTTTTTGCGGCTTAAAACCCACATCTGGGCATCGAGCATAACCTGCAGCGTGGCCGACCGGGGGCTGTCAAGCAGCAGCGATATCTCGCCCACAAAGCTGCCCGGCCCCATAAAGGCGATGGTTTCCCGGCCATCCTCACCGACCACCGTAACCTGGCCCGACTCGATTAGATAGAGCGTGTCGCCGACATCCCCTTTTTTAAAAATGATGGTGCCTTTGGCATAACTTTCGCGATATAGCTGGGTGGCGATGAGTTCCAGATCATCATCGGCTAGGTTTCTAAAAAGCGGAATGTTTTTAAGCATTTCGATGGGTGGAAGTGGGTTCATGGTTGCTGTTTACTGCCGGTTATACGGCTTAATCTATTGTAACATACCCGATAATGAATGAACATCTGACTGTGGTACTATTTATATGTCAGAAAGTAGCCCGCGTGCTTGCTTAAACAGATCGTTCAGCATAGTTTGCGTTAGGCGGCCGGTGTTGGTATTTTGGCGGCTGGGATGATAGCAGGTTAGCAGGTGCGGCAGAGCAGGATGGGTTGCCGCCGGCGGATAATGGAGCGCATGCCCAAACTTGAGACGCGGAAACGTATAACCCAACGTGCCAACCATCCGGCGATAGCCATCGAAAGCAATCTGGCCCAGGGCAACAACCACCTCAAGCTGCGGCATCAATTGAAACTCTTGGGTTAGGTAGGGGCGGCACGTGTTTAACTCGTCGGCGGTGGGTTTGTTGGCCGGCGGCACGCAGCGTCCTACGGCTGTGATAAAGGCATCGGTTAGCACCATGCCGTCACCACGGTGGCGCGAGGTAGGTTGACTGGCAAAACCGGCTTCGTACAGGGCTTCGTAGAGGAAATCGCCGGAGCCGTCGCCGGTGAAGACCCGCCCGGTGCGATTGGCTCCGTGAGCGCCCGGTGCCAGACCGATCACCATTAACCGCGCCTGATGATCGCCAAAGCCGGGTACGGGACGGCCCCAATAATCAGAATCGCGATAGGCGCGGCGCTTTTCGCGGGCTACCTGTTCGCGCCATTCAACCAACCGGGTGCAAGCCCGGCAGGTGATGATCGTTTCATTCAGCGCTGTCCATTGGGCAGCCGTATCGTCATTGGGCACCGGTTACTCCACAAACTGAACCACAACTTGGTTGGCCAGAAATCGCCCCTGATGGGTTAGCCGCAAACGCGGGCCGGTGGGCGAGTCGATCCATTCGGTGAGTTTGCGCTCCAGGCCGTAAGCCACAGCCTCAGCATAGTGCTTTTCCAGCGCTACCCCAAACCGCGCTTCAAACGCCTGGGCGCTAACCCCTTCGCGCACCAGACGCAGCCCGAGCATCATATGTTCGGCCATGGCAGTTTCGGGGGTGATGCTTTCAAACGTTTCTTCATCACGCGCCAACCCCAGTTGGCCGCCGGTATTGACCCGCCCCATATAACTTTGGGGGCGCTTGACATTGGCCCACCGCTGGCCGTTTATAGTGCCGAATGCCCCGGCCCCGATGCCCAAATAAGACTGATTGCGCCAGTAGATGAGATTGTGGGCCGAGGCCAGCGCCGGAGTTTGCCAATGGGGTTCGCCGTCATGTTTGGCCCAGTTGGAAATTTCATATTGCACGTAGCCGACCTTAGCCAGCATATCGATGGTGGCGGCGTACATGTCGGCGGCGATATCATCGTCCGGCTGCGGCACGTTGCCTTGCGTAACCTGGCGATGCAGCGGCGTACCCGGTTCGATAATCAGGGAATAGATGGAAAGATGGTCAGGCTCAAGTTTGAGGGCTTCATACAGATTGCTTTGCCACTGCTCGAGCGTTTGATGGGGCAGGTTGAAGATAAGATCGAGGCTAAGGTTGTTGAAGCCGGCAGTCCGGGCATTTTCAACCGCTTTGCAAGCTTCGTGGCTGTTGTGCAGCCGGCTGAGGAATTTTAGCTCATAGTCGTTGAAGCTTTGTACCCCGAGCGACAGGCGATTGATGCCGCCCTGCCGCAGTTCACTCAAGTAACTCAGCGACAACGTGCCGGGGTTGGCTTCGACCGTAATCTCGGCCTCAGGCTGGAGGTCAAAGGACTCTTTGACGGTATCGACCAACCTGACCAACTGCGCCGGGGTCAGCGTTGTCGGCGTGCCGCCGCCGAAGAAGATGGTGTTGAGCGCGGGCCGTTTCAACATAGCCCCGCTCTCGCGGATTTCACGGAGCAGGGCTGCCTGGTAACCGGCCTTGAGATCAGGGCCACCATCAACGTAGGTGTTGAAGTCACAATAGATACAACGCGTCGGGCACCAGGGAATATGGATGTACATACCAAGCGTTGGGGCGATATTTGTGTTCATAGATGTTTACTTTAATAACCCGCATAGGCAGTATAGTACATCTATTGTAACACATACCGGCTGAGGATTGTAAATTCTATCGGCGTGGCTGATGAAGAAACTTACGGCTAGCGGTGTCGAACGCTGCTCTCATTTGTGCATGCCGCCAAAGCAAGTCCGTCATGGGGCCGTATCGGGCATTCATAGGTCGTGTGGGACAAGGTTACAACCGCCCGCGATTTAATCAGCGAGAACGTCACCTTTAGGCCGCAGGCACTTAAAGCGCAGATAGCCATTGAATGACCTCGGTAGGAGTAAGGAGTAGGGAGACAGGAGACGGGAGTAGGAAGTAAATGCTTTTTCCCTTGCTACCTACCCTTACCCCCTACCCCCCTTTACTAACTATCGCCGTCAACAACCTCAAGCCCCACTTCAGCGGTGCCGTTGAGCAGGGTGCTATCCAAGGCAGCCGGTTCGCTGTTGTTACTGCCGGTTGTATCAGGGGCCGTCTCTCCGGCGGCTGTCTCGCGGGCTGATGTACTGCTTTTGGCAGCAATATCATAGCCCCAATTTTGTAAATCCTTCGATAGTTTGAACTTAAATTCCATCGCCAACAGATAAATACCGGCCGCCTGGAGATAGTTACACAACTCCAGCGCCAGTTCGTTACATTTTTCAACCTGGCTTTCCCGTTTGCGTAACGACGCCGCCCGTGTATCGGCCTGGCCTTCCAGCGCGGTGTGCATATCGATAACATCCATCAGGTCGGGAATGGGGAAGCGTTGCTGTTCGGGTTGGCTTTGTTCTTGATTGATGTAGGTGTTAAGCGTTTCCAGCCGCTCTTCAAGCGATTTAGGCAAAATGACGTTGCCGGTATTCGCTTTATAATGAAAACCCCAGCCCGTAGCCTGGTACGGCTTGTCGGAACATTTAGCGGTGACACTTTTCCACATGTTCCAAATAATTTTGCGGCCTGTATCCAACAATGTCTTCAGTTCCGAAGCGGCTGACTTGCGTTCACGTTCAGCTTGCTTGAGTTCATTTTCAGCGGCAAGAGTACGCTGTAGTAAATTGCTGATAATGGGGGTAAAGGGGGTTTGTTGCTCAACGGGGCGGCTTTGTTCCTGGGCCATATAAATTTGCCCGTGCTTAATGATCTCTGGGCGGCGGCGAGGGTTGGGGAAACGAATGGTGTTAGGGCTTTTGGTATCGCTGTATGAGATAGGCATAATCTAATTCTCCGATAAAAGTTAGTGAAATACAAGAAACTGGTTAGAAATATCAAGTTGTAAGAATCAGTATATCCATGTTTGGGAAGAATGTCCACCTTGCCGATAAAATTTGGGCGTCGCCAAAAATGGCGGTTATCAATTCTAGCGTTTTTACCTGCCGCCAAAAATGGCGATACCTTTTTTATATGGTGATTATGCGTCGCCAAAAATGGCGGTTATCAATTCTAGCGTTTTTAACCGTCGCCAAAAATGGCGGTTATCAATTCTAGCGTTTTTACCTACCGCCAAAAATGGCGACACCTTTTTCATAGGGTGATCAGGCGTCGCCAAAAATGGCGGTTATCAATTCTAGCGTTTTTACCTACCGCCAAAAATGGCGACGCCTTTTTCATAGGGTGATCAGGCGTCGCCAAAAATGGCGGTTATCAATTCTAGCATTTTCAACCGTCGCCAAAAATGGCGATGACTTTTTTTGATGTCGATCAGGGATTGCAGAATTTGGAAATGTCTTTTTTCGATGCGAATCGGTCAATGCACAGTTCGGCAACCGCTATTTTCGATGCGGTGGCTGTGTACCTTCCGCATTTATAGATAAATCAGATAAACAGCGACTAATGCAAGGCATTACGTTATGCCCGAATGTCTTTATCGGGCATGACCATGGCCTCCCTTTTTATGACCTCCTTGGAATCCATAGTGAGCCTAACACTTTACGCTACAAATTCAGATATTTGCGTAAGTTCTGACCATAACTATTCCACCTCGGTCTCGACCACTGTACGCCAATGCCGCACGATGGGCTAATCGACTGTATGGAAAGTTTTTATTGCCATACCATGGGGAATAAAGTTCCTTGAACCGGCGTAAATTTTCTGGCCCGATAGCAGAAGGCCGGATCGGGATAATGTATTTCCAACAATACATCCCCCGCCGCGTTGTGTTCTGTTATTGCCAAATCGTTCAAACGTGGCTCGTCACGGGTTGCGCCCCATAGTGCGTTGGACCCCCAACAAATAACGAAATTTCCGTTTGGCAATTGCTCAAACGAGCCGGTAATAAATGAGGCCGTTTCCACGCCGGCGGTGACAACCTGCGTGTTTGTTACAACCAGTGACGTCTGGTTAATTTCAAGCACCAAGCCGCGCGATTCATGGTCGTCGAATACACCGTAGATACCGCGCTCGGCGGTGTTCGTGTCGCGCTCTAGAAGTAGTGGCCTGAAATCGTGTTGATACGCGATATCCGTAAAGCCGGTAAATTGGTTATCATTGCCGGCCAATATCCATAGTACAGCGCCGCTACTGCGCTCGATTTTTATGAGGCCAAAATTGCGGCAACTTAACAGGACATTATTGTCGAAATCAAGAGCGAGGCTGTTACCGTGGCAAAAATCCACGCGGTTGTTGGCGATATTAACGAGCGATTGTGACACGTCCAGATGCTCGCTGTCCACCCACTCAAAAATCGTATTGCCCGCGTCGTTCTGAGCCTGAATAATCGTGCTCACAAATGTTGCCGTCATCGGCACTCCGGCAGCTATCTCTGAGGCATTAGGTGGGCGTTCATCATAAATGAGATACCATAACTCACCATTCTCAAAGGCTAAAAACTCGTGTTCGTCTACCTCGTAACCACCATTTGCCGAAACGGTTGACTTGATGCCGAAGTTGTAATCTAGGAACAAAGCTGATCCGGTAGAATTAATAGCCGTGTAGCCAAGACCGAATTTTTTCACATCTCGAAAAGAATCGTAATTGGTAACAACCGACCCGGTATTATCTATGGCATAACCGGGGTTTTTATCACTCCCGATAGTCAATACTTCAAATGTGATAACTCCCCGTGCAAGCTGGCTTGCGTCGTGAATAATTACGGTGAATGGTTGCTTCGCGGTGACTGTGGCATACCAGGATAAAGATAAAATTACGGTAAGTACTGCGAGTTTTAATGTCTTCATTTTTATCCCCCCTTTCACCATTTTACCCCAGATTTTTGCAATGAGAAACAACCCGTATGCATAGCTGTTTGATTA
>JAGRBY010000258.1 GCA_020433835.1 Anaerolineae bacterium
CAGTTCGCTGGTGGCTATTCATCGCGCTGTGGAGGCGCTCCACAGCGGCAGTTGCGAGTTAGCCATTGCCGGTGGCGTGAATGTCTTGCTGACGCCCTCAGCCTATCTGGCCTTTAGCCAGACCGGGATGCTGGCCGAGGATGGTCGCTGCAAGACCTTTGATAAACGGGCCAATGGCTATGTCCGGGCTGAAGGCGTAGGCGCTATCTTCTTAAAACCGTTGGCCCAGGCCGAAGCGGATGGCGATCAAATCTACGCCGTCATCCGAGGCACAGCTGAGAACCACGGCGGGCAGGCCACGTCGCTAACCGCACCGAATCCGAAGGCCCAGACCGACTTACTGGTTAGGGCTTACCAGCAAGCCGACATCGACCCGGCCACGGTAGGCTACATCGAAGCCCATGGCACCGGCACCGCCCTGGGCGACCCGATTGAGATCAACGGCTTGAAGCAAGCCTTTGAAAATCTATATGAACAATGGCATCATTCCGGCCCCGTTCAGCCGCACTGTGGTCTGGGATCGGTCAAGACCAACATCGGCCATCTGGAAACGGCAGCGGGGATTGCCGGTGTGCTGAAGATACTGCTGGCGCTGAAACACCAGACCCTGCCGGCCACCATCCACTTTGCGGAACAGAATCCTTACATCGACCTGACCGACAGCCCTTTTTATCTGGTGACCGCAACCCAAGCTTGGTCGGCGATCAAAGACGACGCCGGTCATTCCGTCCCTCGGCGAGCCGGGGTCAGTTCTTTTGGTTTCGGGGGGGCGAATGCCCACGTGGTGCTGGAAGAGTATCAGGGGACCGGGGACAGGGAACAGGGAGCGGCGGTAGGACCGCAGGTGATAGTGCTGTCGGCTAAGGATGAGGATCGGCTGAGAACATACGCCCGCAAGCTACTGGCCTTTTTGGAGGAAAAGCCGGACATTGCTCTGGCGGAGTTGGCCTACACCTTGCAAGTGGGACGGGAGGCGCTGGAAAGCCGGTTGGCCTGGGTGGTAGAAGATGTTGCCTCCTTGCGCGAAATGTTGACCACCTACCTGGCCGGCCAGGTGGATATAAATAACTTCTACTCCGGACAAGCGGATAAAGAACAAAAGAAAATCGGTCTTTTTGCTCAGGATGAGGATTTACAAGAAGCGATCAGCCGCTGGCTGAGCAAGCGGAAGCTGGGGCAATTGGCTCAGTTATGGGTCACGGGTGTCGAGATTGAATGGCCCTTGTTATACGGCGTAAACAAGCCTCGCCGGATGTCGTTGCCGACGTATCCGTTTGCCCGAGAGCGCCATTGGGTGGCCAATGATGACCTTGGTCGGGGCCAAGAGGACCCGCCGTGCTGGGGAGAGATGATCGCTACCGACCGGCAGCACCGGCCTGAAGTTTCCTCAGGCTTGACTGAGGTGGTCAACCAGATGGCTTCAGCTTCGACGGCTCTGTTGCCCGACGAACAGACCTTGAGCCGGGAACAAGCCGGCTTTGAAGGGCTGGAACGGTTTGCCCGGATCGCTTTGTTGAATGTATTTCAACAGTTAGGGGTGTTGCATCAAGCGGATGAACGCTATGATCGGCCGGCGTTGGCCCAACGCCTGAAGGTGTTACCCAAATATCGGCGGCTATTCCAGGCCCTCGTGGCTCTGCTGGAACAATCGGGTTATGTGAGCCTGGATGGAGATAAAATCCAGACCACGGCCCGGTTAGGTCAACCCGAGACGCAACAAATTTTACAAACCCTGTCACAGCAGCGGGACAAACTGCAAGAAACCTATCCGACTTTAAGGCCTTATCTCACGCTTCTGGAGACCTGCCTGCAATCGCTGCCGGAGATTGTACAGGGGCAGGTGTCGGCCACGGATATTCTGTTTTCCCACAGTTCGTTGGCTTTGGTGGAAGGCGTTTATCACGGAACACCGCTGACTAACTATTTCAATCGCCTGACCGCTCTGGCGATCAAGCGTGTTATTGAACAGCGTCTCCCGGCTTTGAAAACAGGTGATAAGATTAGCCTGGTCGAGATTGGGGCCGGCACCGGCAGCACCACCGCGTTTGTTCTGGAAGCGATTGCGCCTTATGGAGACGATATCGAGTACTTTTACACTGACATTTCAGCCGGTTTCACCACATACGGTCAGGCCCGTTTTGGTGATCGCTATCCCTTTATGAGGTTTGGCCCGCTGGATATTGAAAACAATCCGGCAAGTCAGGGGTATGAGGTCAACCAAGCCGAAATTGTGCTGGGCGCCAATGTCGTTCATGCGACCAAAAACATCCGGCATACCTTGCAAAATCTGAAATCGATGCTTAAACCGAATGGGCTGCTTATCCTCAATGAGACGACTCGGTTTCAAGCCTTTGTGACGTTGACGTTTGGCTTGCTGGACGGTTGGTGGTTGTTTGAAGACGAAGAAAACCGGATCGAACACGCGCCGCTGCTCAGCGTGGAGCAGTGGCAGCAGATGCTGAAAGCGGAAGGTTTTAACGGCGTCACCCGTTTTGGATTACCAACATTGGCTCCTGATGCGCAGCCGCAGGCGGTAATTATCGCTCAGAGCGCTGGGGGCTTGGCCCCTACGCAACCGGCGCGAGTCCGAGGAGCGGCTGCATCGTCCTCTTTGCCAGGGTTTTCATCAGACCTTGCGGTTAAGCCTAAAGCCTCCGGACAACTGGAGGGGTATATTCAACAACAACTCCTCGAACAGGTAGCCCGCGCCACGGGCGTCCCTCCCCAGCAACTCGACCCGAACTGTTCCCTGGCCGAGTATGGCGTCGATTCGATTACCGGCATTAAGTTGGTTGATAGCCTCAATCACGTATTTGATCTTCAGTTACAAACCGCAGCGCTGCTCGGCTATCCCAATATCCGTTCGCTGGCGAGCTATCTCTATCAGGAATACGGTGACGAAATCAAACAGCGTTGGCCTGACCTGGGCGTAGCCGAAAATGGAAAAAATGGTTTCTTGCCGGAACCGAAACGGCAATTTGAAGCGTCCGGTGATAATCCAATTAAAGCCGCGTCGGCTTACAGCCCTTTGATCCCAATCCGATCGACAGGAACCCGCCCACCTTTCTTTTGTGTTCATCCCTGGGCCGGAGTGGTCTATCCTTACTTCGATCTGGCGGCTGAACTGGGGCCGGACCAACCCTTTTATGGCTTACAGGCGGCCGGGCTGTATCAGCAGCCGCACACGACCATCGAAGCGATGGCCGGCTATTATCTGGCCGCGCTGCGCCGGGTTCAGCCGGAGCCGCCCTATATCTTGGGGGGCTGGTCTATGGGCGGGCTGATTGCCTTCGAGATGGCGCAGCAACTTCAGCGGGCGGGTGATGGCGTGGCTTTGCTGGCTTTGTTCGATGTCCCGGCGCCGGTCGATGGGCAGTATGCGGGCCGAATGGCGTGGGGGAAATTTCTGATGACGCAGGCCGGGCCATACATTTGGCCCTATGTCCACGACTATTTTCAATTAAAAACTTCGTTTCAGGATTTCACCACAGCACCGTCTGCCCCAACAGACAAAGCGCACGCCGCTCCATCGGTTAACAGGTGGCGGATGAGCCGGGTTGTAGCGAAGGAGCTCTATTCGCTGACCTCGGCCCAATCAACCGCGCGCCGGATTTTCAATATTCTGAAACTTGGCCGGCAAGCCATGGCCCGATACGAACCGCAATCCTATCCCGGTCAGGTCACGCTTTTCCGGGTTCAGTCGTCGTTGGGGGCCGATGATCCGAGCCGGACGCTGGGGTGGCAAACATTGGCCGAGGAGGTTGCCGTGCATGATCTACCCGGTCATCATCTCAACCTTATGAAAAAACCTCAGGTGCAGGCTCTGGCTGCTCAACTAAAACTCTGCCTGGATCAGATAAAACGTAAATAATGCATCGTTCGTTTGTTTGGGATAGCAGATGTCCGATGTTACAATTGAGATCTTCTTAGAGAGTTATTATGGCGAATCAGGGTAAATAACTGGATCGGCTACCACCCAGGAGCTAATTTATGAACCTAAATCAGTTGACCGGAACGTGGGAATTGACAACCTGGCGGCAACCCGAGAGTGAGCGGGAATACCCTTTTGGATCGGATCCGGTGGGGTATCTGACCTATCATCCGGAAAGCGGTTATGTTGCTCTGCAGGCGATGAAGTCTGGCCGCCCCCATGTATCCGTGGCGCATGATAATTACTTGTGGATGTCACCCGAGGACAAAGCTGTCGCGGCGGAAGCGTTTTTTGGCTACGTGGGTCAATACACCTTTCAGGGTGATACCGTCATCCACAAACCCGAAGTTGCCTTCAATCCTAATTGGGTGGGCCGGCCACAAGCGTATCGTTGCCATCTGGCGGAAGAGACTTTAACGCTGTCTACCGCCGATGGGAAGTTGCAAACTATCTGGCAGCGAGCCAAGCCTCTTGAAAGCCGCCAGCAAATAGTGCCACACAATGATCTTGTCGGCATCTGGAAATTGGTCTCGATATACACTTCCATGGACGGGTTTTTGTCGCGACTGCTGTGGATTATTTTTGATCGGGAGTCGTCTTTGTTGACCAAACTAAAAGATAAGCCCGTGATGTATCCGCACGGTCAAAACGCCAGGGGGTATATCATGTACAACGAACAAGGGTATATGTCGGCCCATGTGATGAATGCTAACCGACCGCACCTGGTAACCGCCGATGATATTTTCCAGGCCAGCGTTCAGGAAAAGGCCCAAGCCACCCACACCTATCTTTCCTATGCCGGCCCCTACACCATTCAAGCCGACCAGGTTATTCATCAACCGACTCTAAGTTTATTTCCTAATTTTGTAGGAACCGATTTGGTGCGTATCATTAAATTGACCGATACCCAATTGACCCTTAGTACGCGGCCCGTCAAAGCTATGGGTGTGCTTGTGACGGCGGTAATCGTTTGGGAACGGTTGACTTGACGTGGTCCGGCATAGGGTCAAATCTGTTAATTGTCATTTGGAAACAAAACATTGTCGTCAAAACAATCTCATTTGCCACTATTTACCCAATTACTCAATGGTATTGGGAAATCACTCCGTACGCTCAAAGTTCCGCTTTATGAATTGAATGCCGATGCCTTGTGCGAACGTGCTATGAAGCACACGAAGCTGAGCGATTTCGGCGATCCGGCGTTTTATGAAGGCCTGCATTGTTTACTGGACTCCCTTAATAAGGAGGTCAACTTGAATATCCTTAGCCGTATAGTCATCAGAAAAACGCTGATAGCCCTTCTCGAAAACCGCCTGCTCCTCACCGAGGACCGCAAACGCCGGCCAGACATTTATAAGCGCCCGCTAATACCCCCCATTATCGTTACCGGTTTGCCTCGGTCCGGAACAACATTATTACACCGCCTGCTAGCCGCGGACCCTGCCCATCGAGCGATCCCTTTTTGGGAGACGATGCATCCCTTTCCATACAAAGAGCCTGATCGTCGATATGAAACGGTCAAGAAAGAGCTTGACCTCAGAGTCCGGCTAACCCCGGATTTGGATCGAAAGCACTTCATCCGGGCGGAGACACCGGAGGAATGCATCTTCTTACAGGGCACGACCTTCGTATCGACATTTTTTTGGATAGGTATGCCGGTATTCAGCTATGCCCGATGGTACAATACCACCCCTCGGGCGCAATCCTATCGAGAATATAGCTGGCTTCTGCACGCATTACAGGCGGTTACGCCTACAAAACGGTTGGCCCTAAAGGCACCGCCCCACATGGGTGCTTTAGATATGCTCTATAAGGTCGTTCCCAACGCCATGGTAGTCCAGATGCTGCGTGATCCGGTCAGGGCGACCATTAGTCTAAATAGTTTGATCGATACCGCACATAGCGCTGTTGCCGATACAGTTGATGTGCCTCGTATGGCTCAAACAACACTGGAGATGCTGGAACACGATGTGAAGCACAATTTGGCCTTTCGAGCGACCCACCCACATCGGATCTGCGATATTTACTATACCGATTTGGTGGCCGATCCGGTTAATACCGTGCAGCGTATTTATGCCTACTTTGATATGCCCTGGTCAGAAGAGAGAGGCCTTCAGTTACAGACATATATTTCCGAGAATCCAAAAGGTCAACATGGCTCACACCGCTATCGGGCGGAGGATTTCGGGCTGACCGATGCCGCTATTGCCGAACGACTCGGCGATTATATTGAGTACTTTGACCTGGCCGATCGATAAACGGTTGGAGACGTCTCCCGTCTCTAATCGCCCGTATCCAGCCTCCGTCCTACCGACTGTGCCGTATGTGCCCCCACAAACGCAGCTATCTCCACGATTGCCTGTTTGCTTTCCACAACATTATGCATTGCGGACCAATGGAAAAAGTGCCACATTCCCGGCCATACTTTAGCGGTAACGTCACCGCCGGCGGCTTGCGCCCGGTCGGCCAGACGGGTGGAATCGTCGAGCAATATTTCATCATCGCCCACATGGATGAGCATAGGCGGCAAACCGTGCAGATTAGCGTAGAGGGGCGAAATCAACGGGTGGTGCGGATCATGATCGCCACAATATTTGCGCGCCGCTTTCTCAACAAGACCCAGCCTGAGCATAGGCTCAACGCCTGCCCGGCTCCGGATGGATGCGCCGGTCATGGCCAGGTCTGTCCACGGCGAAAGAAGGACAGTGGCGGACGGCAGGGGACTGCCCTGCTCGAGCAGGCTGAGTAGGGTAGCCAGAGTTAGCCCACCCCCCGCCGAGTCACCCATGACAACTAGATTTTTCGCTGCGTACCCCTGGGACAGCAGCCAGGCATAAGCATAGAGGGCATCCTCTAATCCGGCCGGAAAAGGATATTCGGGCGCAAGCCGGTAATTGGGCAGCAGGGTTCTGGCCTGGCACGCCCCGGCCAAGTAGCTGACTATGGCCCGATGGGATGTACATGAGCCAACTTCATAGCCGCCGCCATGGAGATAGAGTACGGCCCTGTGGGCATTGGCGTTAGGCGGAATAAGCCATTCGCTGTAAAGGCCGTCGATGTCAACCGTCTCCACTGAAGTTCCATCGAACAGCGGATAGCGTTTACCAAACCTATCGAACCTTTCCCGACTCGCCAGCAATGACTTATGGTCCGGTCTCAACCATTTTTCACCCTGCATAACATAGCGGAATAGTTTGCTTTTTAGACTCGGCATCACTTGCTCCTGTACCCAGGCATTCTTGTCCTCTATTTCCCCTTTGGCGCAGCGCAATTATCGAACACGAGCACACCATCTTCAAGCGGATCGCGGCGGAGCATTTTCTTGTCGCGGCTGTAGATTTGAGGGTTGACCCAAGGTTCCCGATTCCCCTGTTTCGGAAATAGATTGATAGCGCGCTGCATATACCCCGAAGAGAAATTGTGGATGTAGGGCTGGGTTGGCATCGGCGATGCTTCGGTACGCAGGCGCGGCGTGCATTGGCGCGTGCCCCGCTTGTCCATATGCTTGAGCAAGCGGCAAACATACTCTGCATTCAAGTCAGCCCGCAAGGTCCATGAAGCGTTAATATAGCCAAAGGTTGATACCAGATTCGGGATGTCTGAATACATTAGCCCTTTGTAGGTATAACGCTTGGAAACGTCGACCGGCCGGCCGTCTACCTCAACCGCTACGCCGCCGAGCACGACCAGATTAAGCCCCGTTGCCGTGATGATGATATCTGCCTCAAGCTCCCGGCCCGATTTTAGGCAAATGCCCGTTTCGGTCAAGGTATCGATGTGATCGGTAACCACGGAAGCCCGGCCTGATTTAATGGCCTCAAACAGGTCACTGTCGGGCACAAAGCAGAGGCGCTGCTCCCAGGGGTTGTAGTCAGGTGAAAAGTGGGTATCGACATCGTAACCGGGGCCGAGCGCCTGACGCACCCACTTGATCAGCGCTTTCTTGGTTTTTTCCGGTGCGGCGCGGGAATACTTATAAGATATTTGTTGGAGGTTAATATTCTTCCAGCGGATAATGGCATAGGCCATCGACTCGGGCAGCAATCGACGCAGCGCGTGGGCGACCTTATCCTTGGCCGGAACCGACGCCACATACGTGGGCGAGCGCTGTAGCATAACCACGTGGGCCGCATCGTCGGCCATGGCCGGCACCAATGTCATCGCGGTGGCCCCGGAGCCGATGACAATGACCTTTTTACCTTGATAATCAAGGTCTTCGGGCCAATGCTGCGGATGAATGATCGTCCCTGTAAAGCGCTCGCTGCCCTTGAATTGAGGAGAATAGCCGCCTTCATAGCTGTAGTAGCCGGCACACACGAGTAGGAAGTTGCAGCGTATGCGGACCATCTTCCCGGTCCCTTTGTGCTCCGCTTCGACGGTCCAGGCTGCTTCTGTTGTTGACCAGGCTACCTTCTTAACCCGGTGACCATAGCGAATATGCTCGTCGATGCCGTTTTCGGCAGCGGTCTCCCGGATATAATCCAGAATCGACGGCCCGTCGGCGATGGCTTTCACGCCACGCCAGGGCTTGAAGTTATACCCCAGCGTGTACATATCGCTGTCAGAGCGAATGCCCGGA
The DNA here is from genome assembly GCA_020433835.1 of Anaerolineae bacterium. The sequence continues at coordinate 8,511 of JAGRBY010000258.1, forward strand.
TAGCGGAACAGATCCCATGTACCGCCCATCGCGTCACGGCCTTCCAAGATAACGTAACTTTTGTCCGGACATTTGTCTTGCAGATGGTAAGCCGTACCGATCCCGGAAAGCCCCGCTCCAACAATGACAATGTCGTAATAGGGCGTCTCAGCGTGTTCCATATCATCGTAGCCTATATTCACAATCCGCTCCCGTTCAAGCTGCAAGTCAACCTTAACTTCACGATGTAGCATAGCCACGAGTCTAATAATAACAAATTGCGTATCGCTTGTCTGTCCGATAATTGGGACAATTTTGTCCTGTTTTCTGGACAACTTGAACTCGCTCCCAATCCGGATACAGGTTAGTCATCCTGAGAATTGCTGTCCGTGCCCCAGAGCGAAGCGCTCGCCCTGCTATCGCAGTGGGCCGGCCAACCGCTCCAGCAATCCCACCCTAAAACAAAGAGCGCAGCAGTGCTACACTGCTGCGCTCTTTGTTTTTTCGATCAATGATTTTAGAGCATCAAATCAGGTTGATTGACCCGGGTGCATTGGTCGAGACAACTGGTAAAGAGACTGTCACAATTTTCGCCGTCGGCAATCGAGCACTGGTTAACCTGGGTGACACAGCCTTGTAAGCAATAGCCGCGCGGATCCGCCCCGGCTTTAAGACCGCTTTTTAGGCTGAGCATCGGTTTGATGGGTTTGGTAGTCATAATAACTCCTTGAATATAAAATAAGTATTTCTCAATTCTAAGTTATCAAATTGTATTGGACAGGATTTACAAGATTATCAAGATTTTAACTATTTTTATCGTATAAATCTTGTAAATCCTGTCTATTTTC
>JAGRBY010000259.1 GCA_020433835.1 Anaerolineae bacterium
CCGCCTTTGCGTTATCAACACCCTTCTTTTTTATTGATTTTTCAACGGCTTGGCGTAATATTCTATGGGAAGCCCGACCGGAACACCCTGCCTTTGAGAGTTTATCTCCAATTGGCAATTTTGTTTGGTATGTCACGCAGGCCATTCCTGTGGTAATTTCGCCCTGGCAAGCGGGTTTAGTCATCGTTGCGATAATTCTGTTGTGGTACAAACCTCAGCTCAAGCGGTTTTTGTTACTGATTTTTGCCTTCGTTTTTCTAACAGCAATTAGCCAATCAGGACTTCATTGGGATCGCTGGCTTTTCCCTATCATGCCGATTTTAGCTCTGCTAGCCGCGTTTACCCTAACTACGGCGAGTCGTTGGCTTAGAAACCGCTTTGGTTGGGCATCAAAATTTCACTATGTATTGATTGTATTTATAACCTTAATAATATCGTACCCGCATATTGCGCAAATTAGTCAAATAAGTCATTATCAGACCCGGCCCGATACGCGTGTTTTAGCTGGAATTTGGTTACTTGAGCACGTTAACCCCGATAGCTATGTGGTCTATGAAGAATACTCTATCCCTGCCGGACAGGGTAACTTTAAGGGCAAGCGCTATTGGTCAGTTGCCGATTCGGGCTACTCGCTTGAGGATGCGTATCGCGGTGGGGTAGATTTTATCGTGGTCAGCAGTTTCATCTACGACCGCTATTTAAGCGATGCTCAGCGATTTCCTGAAGAAACCAATTTCTACGTTGAGTTGTTCAAGCAAGCCGAATTAGCTCACGAGTTTAAACCTTCAAATAATGAACGCGGGCCAACCATTAGAATTTATCGCTTGTTCTCATCTTGATCAAGCTGCGGGTGGAGCCGGCCATTGCAGCAATTAAGGCTGATGGCAATGAGAGGTCATGTGCAACAAACAAATAAGCCTGATATTACGCCCTTAAATGCAAATACAAATCAACCTCTATGGTCAGTTATGATTCCCACCTACAACTGCGCCGATTACCTGCGTTTGACTTTGACCGGCGTATTGGCCCAAGACCCCGGCCCGGATCAGATGCAGATCGAAGTGGTTGACGATGGTTCAACCAAGGATGATCCGGAGGCGGTTGTCCGTGAGTTAGGGTCGGGGCGCGTGCAGTTTTATCGACAACCGCACAATGTAGGGGCCATCGCCAACTTTAACACCTGTGTCCAGCGTTCGCGGGGTAAACTCGTTCACCTGCTGCATGGCGATGACCTGGTACACGCTGGTTTTTATCGCCAACTTGAGGCACCGTTCCTCGAAAATGAAGCGGTTGGCGCGGCCTTTTGCCGATTTAATTACATGGATGAACACGGAAATCATCGGTTAACGACTCGACCGCTAAAACCCAGTTCAGGCATCCTCACGCATGCTTTACCACTTTTGGCGGTCTCTAATCGCATAGGCACACCTTCCATTGTTGTCCGGCGGCAGGTTTACGAAACGATTGGCGGCTATAATCATCAGCTATTTCATTCAGCCGATTGGGAGATGTGGGTCAGAATTGCCTCGCAATATGCCATCTGGTATGAAACCGAGGCCCTGGCGTCGTACCGGGTTCATTCGCAGTCGGATACATCGCGCTTGTTCAACACCGGAGCCAACATGCAGGATCGGCGCAATTGTATTGCGGCCTGCCGTCAATACCTGCCGCCCCGCCAGGCGAATCACCTCACGCGCAAAGCCTTGGGCTATTCGGGGCTGTACGGCTTGCGGTTGGCGTCTCGATTGGCCCGAACTGGTCGGTGGCAAACGTCGTGGGTGCAGTTGCGTGAAGCAACCATCTGTCTACTTAAATCATTTCAACCCCGCCCTGCCTAAGCGATGAAAGTTTCCGTTCTCGTCGGCTCCCGTAATCGACCGGATGTTTTGCGGCGTTGTGTAGCCACTGCCCTCAATCAAGATTATTCCGATTTACAAATTCTCGTTCTCGACGACCATTCCGACCGGTATCGGCTCGATGAAATAATCCAGGCCGAGTTCCATGATCCCCGCTTACGCTGTTTTCGATCTGAGCAGCCGTTGGGAGTAGCCGGTGGTCGCAATTTCTTGATGCAACAAGCGAGCGGCGACATTTTTTGCGTGATTGACGACGATGCCTGCTTTGCTCAAACTGACGCTGTATCTCGTCTAGTTGAAACGTTTGATGCTCATTCTCGTGTCGGTATTCTGGCCTTCAAAATTATCAATCACGTCAATAACAAAACGGATCTGCGGCTGCCGTTTAATCGTCGTCAACGCCGTAAAAACCCACGCATTATGACCCAAGCCGGCTTGGTTTCCTATTTCGTCGGGACCGGCCATGCGATTCGACGCTGCGTCATTGAGCGCTGCGGCAGTTATCGCGCCGATTTGATGTATGGCGAGGAAGAGCTTGATCTCTCTTACCAGGCCATCGAGCAAGGGTTTGAAATTTTGTACGTGCCGGAGATTGCCGTGCTGCACTATCCTCAGCCTTCGGTCGTTACGCGGCAGAAGGGATATCGTCACCAAGAGTTGTACTACCATGTGCGCAACCGTTTTTTTCTGGCCTATAAATATTTACCGGCGCGATACATTCCCAGCTATCTCAGCGTTTGGTTGATCACGTACGGTTTTTCAGCCGCGAAATCGGCGGCTTTGGGCGAATACTGCGGCGGTATCGCCGCCGGGTTTAAACTGCTGCGCCAACTTAAACGCACACCCTTGAGTCGCCAGGCGATAGCTTACCTTGCGGCCCATCACGGCCGATTGTGGTATTGATTATGACCGACAAACCGCTTATCAGCGTTATCATCCCCATTCATAATGAAGTTCGCGCCATCGAAACCACATTGGCGGCGATCCTCACCCAACACGATCTGCCCGGCCCGCTGGAAGTGCTGGCCGTCGACGGCAACTCGACCGATGGTACACGTCAGGTCATTATGGCGCTGCAGACGCGCTACAGCGGCCTCCGGCTCATCGACAATCCGCAGCAGACCACGTCGGCGGCGCTTAATCGAGGTATTCGTCAGGCCCAGGGTGACTATATCCTTCGCGTCGATGCCCGCACCATCATCGCCCCCGATTATATCCGGCGCTGTGTCGAGCTGCTGGACTCGACCGGAGCGGCCAACGTCGGCGGGCGAATGCAGCCGGTCGGCCACAATATTGTCAGCCGAACGGTGGCTCTTAGCACCACGTCGCGTTTTGGTATGGGTGACTCCAAGTTTCATTACGATGCCCGTGAGCAGTGGGTCGATACGGTCTATATGGGGGCTTTTCGCCGTGAGGTTTTTGAGCAGGCCGGCTTGTTTGATGAGGAACTTATCCGCAACCAGGATTACGAACTCAACATTCGCATCCGTAAGTCCGGCGGTAAGATTCTGCTAAGCCCGGCGCTTGTCTCTTTTTACACGCCGCGCGATTCTATTCCGGCGCTGTGGCGGCAGTATTTTCAATATGGTCGCTGGAAAGTGCGCACCCTACAAAAGCATCCCGACTCGCTGCGTTGGCGGCAAGCTGTTCCGCCGCTGTTTGTGGGGGCGGTACTTGGCAGTGCTGTCATCGGCCTGCTGTGGCGCTGCGTGCGCTGGCTTTTTATATGTCTGACCGGCAGTTACTTGCTTGCAAATTGTGTTGCCAGTACAATAGCAGCCAGGCGTGGTGGTTGGTCTATGTTGCCTCTGCTGCCGATTGTCTTTGCTACCATCCACTTTGCCTGGGGCCTGGGCTTTTGGTATGGCCTGCTCTTGACCGTTGTTTCAACCAAGCGTCCTCATTAAATGAAGGCGATAGCCACTCTGAGCTATGGAAGAAAAACTCGTTTTCAACGCAAACGTTTCTCGCACCAAATCCCGCTCATTGGCCATGCAGCCGGCTGAGCACAAAAATGTTCTGCTGACGGTAGACGGCATTCTCGTGGTGTTGGCCTTGATTATCGGCCTGTGGTTTGGAGCGCAGCGTTCCGATTGGAATTTCTCCCTTAACCTCATCCTCTCCTACAGCGGTTGGTTTATTATCGTGACGGCGGTTTACTTTGTGTTGGCAACGGCCAACAATGCCTACCAACCCAAAGTCGCTTCCGATCCCGTGGCCAGTTTTGTGGCGATTTCAAAGACGGTGTTGCAAATTTTCGCCGTTTATCTTCTTATTTACGCCATGCTGCCGCCGTGGTCGCTGCCGCGCCACTTCATCGGCTTTTTTGCGCTGATCTCGCCCTTTTTGCTGGTCGGTTGGCGGCTGCTCTACAGTTGGGTTTTTAAGATGACGGTCTTTCAGCAGAAGGCTATCATTGTGGGGGCCGGATGGGCCGGCAAAACCATCGCCAAAACCCTCAATGATTTCGCTCCGTCTCAATTTCAAGTGGTGGGCTTTGTCGATGACGATCAAACCAAGCAGCAAACCATCCTTGAAGGAGCGCCGGTTCTGGGGCCTGTTACCGCGCTGCCGGGTCTTGTTCAAACCAACGGTATCACCGACGTTGTGCTGGCGATCACCCGCGACGTGCCGGGCCATATCTTATCGAGCTTGATGACCTGTTACGAAACCAACGTTCGTATTTCGACTATGTCGGAACTGTACGAGTGGCTAACCGACCGCGTCCCGGTTGAACATATCGGCGATAACTGGTTTGTGGCTTTGCCGCTCAGCAGCCGCAATCAGACGCTGGCTTATCGTATTGCTAAGCGCCTGATGGATATCGTTATTTCAGCAGTAGGCTTGCTTGTTTTATTTCCGATACTTGTGGTAGCCGGGCTAGTGATTAAATTGAGTTCACCGGGACCCGCTCTTTACTACCAAAAGCGGGTAGGACGTGGCGGCTTTGTCTTCGAGTTGATCAAACTGCGCTCGATGGTGGTTGATGCTGAAAAGGATGGCGTGGCTAAGTGGGCCGATTCACACGATCCGCGCGTGACCAAAGTGGGTCGCTTTTTACGCCAGACCCGCCTCGATGAAGTGCCGCAGTTGTTCAACGTTCTGCGTGGCGAAATGAGCCTCATCGGCCCTCGCCCGGAGCGCCCGGAATTTGTGCAGGAACTTGAGCAGGAAATCCCCTTTTATCGCACCCGGCTGACGGTTAAACCCGGCCTCACCGGCTGGGCGCAGGTCAACTATGATTATGGCCGCTCCACCGTCGATGCGTTGGAGAAGCTGCGCTACGACCTCTACTATATTAAGCACCAATCGATTCATCTGGATGTCGTCATCTTACTGAAGACGATTAGCACGGTGCTGATGCTGCGAGGCACGTAGCACAAACTCGCCCCTCTTCTGCCCCATTATAGCTTTGGCCCCTGGTCTATCCGGGAAGCCGCTCTAAAAAATAGCCCAAAAATAACCAAATACAGTACCAACAGAAAGATATAAAAACCGGCTCGACCAAATAGAAACGGTTTGTTAGCCGCCAGCCGGGTTAACAACGTTTGCAGTGTTGTTTCAGCCGGGCCATTATAATGAAGGGTAAAGCCGATGTCGAACGTTTCGAGCACGTTTGTGGCATGGTAGATCATCGGTAACCAGGCGTGATGGGCGAAAGCACGGGTTGGTGTTTCTGTTTCACCCGTCGGCAGCGTATTAGTCTGATAATTGGCCTGACCGAAGGGATACGTATCAGCGTAACTGCTGCCGTAAATACCCATCGCCGTTTGGTCGGTCGATTGGCTGGTTACGATAAAGCAGTAAGCCCGATTGGCCGAATCATCGAGGGGTGGGAAGCGAAACGGCTGCGGCTGCTCATCGACAATCGTGGCGTAATCGATGGCAATGGTGGTGATCGTCTGCTCGGACGTACAAGAGTCTTTCAGTTGGAAAAGGATCGTCCCATCCTCCCCAGCGCCCTGGTGTTGAAAAAACAGGTCGATGCGATCAAGGCCGGGATAATCGGCCTTAAACGCCTGCGAGACGTGGGCATTGCCGCTGAGCGTGTAGACAGCCGATGCATAGCGGGGGTGGTAGTAGACACTTTGCAATGTGGGTACCCGGGTTCCAAAAAAGAGATAAGCAACAAAGCCTATGCTAAGCACGATCAGGATTAAAACCAGAGGCCGGGCTAGTCGCTGCACGTCTTCATCAACCGTAAATATAGGGAATTAAGACAAAAGCTAAGGTAAATGTATCGAACAGAAACAAAGCCGTTAACCACAGCGGCAGCGTCCATCGATAAAAGCGAGCCGGAATAAGCTGCTGGTAGCCCAGAAAAAAGTAAAGCGCCAAAGGCAGCAACGCCGGAAAGAAGTAGCGAGCCGGCGGCCCCCAACGCGTCGACTGCGTGGCAATGATGGGGGTGTAAACACTGATGAGCGCAAAGATCAAACTACAAAGCAAAACGAGCAAGATATCCTGTTGCTGTGAAGTCAGCGTCCGCCGCTGCTGACCGAGCTGCAGCAGATGGCGTCCCCCAAAGATCACAACCCCCAGGCCAACACCCAGGCAGACCAACCATACCACCCGGATGCCGGTGGCCAGCACCGGAATATTGGCCCAGCCAAACAGCCCCCAAAACGATAGAAACCCCCATTGAATAGTGTAAGCATAAACCGCCAGCGCCGCCGGGCTAAAGTAATTGCCGGTTACAACGGGCTGCTCGATAGCGATATCAAGGGTTGAAACAGCCCGCCCGCCGTCACCCACCTGAAACAGCACGATACTACCGATGAAAGCTATCGCGATGACAACCGGCAACAGTCCGGCCAATAAGCGCGGTTTCCAGTAAAAGCGGCGCGCTCCATAAAGTAGCAGCGCCACTCCCGTGGTGGGCAGAATAAAGAGTGATGTCGGCTTTGTTATCACGGCTGCGCCTAAAGCCAATGCCGTGATGATGAGCCACGGCAGCGACGGCCCCTTACAGAAAATCTTCGCCAGCCCCAGAAAATATAAAGCGACCAACACCACAACCAGCACATCGCTGTTGATGGCCGTATCAACGTGAAGATGCATCGGCAGAAAAACAAGAAATGAGGTGAGTCCCAGTGCGTACCGCATTTGGGCCGGGAAGATGGTTCGCCCAAAGAACCAACCACAGACAACGGTCAGTGTGGTCAACAGTAATGAGACCAGGCGCATGATATAAACTTGTTGCACCAGAGATAAGTTCCGTATCAAGGCCGACAGAGGAGCCATCAGCTGATGATAAACCAACGGATAATTACCGGCGATGATCAAACTGCCGGTGCTGGTGGGTGGATAATAATCAATAAACAAGTCGCTGCTGGGTTGATCGGGCCGGCGAGGAGCCTGCGGCGGGGCCAGCCGAGACAACTGCCACACCTGGAACGTTTGAAAGCTGGCGTGCATCTCAGGATGCATCGGCGTCGTTAAATAAGCATCTCGGGTCGGCAACAGGCCCTCCTGGCCGATAAGCCGGATGGCCTCGAAATGGGCCGGTTCGTCGGGAGCCAGCCAGGGAGGGATAATCGCGATATAAATTAACCCTCTCACGATAATTAAGCCGATAAGCAGGGCCAGAATTTTGTAATTGTCGTGAAACATGCCGCTTTTCGCAGGTCGCCTTTACAACTTTTGATACTTGCCGACCTTCCACCGTAAATACTCGATAACCTGATTCTTCAAACCGGCTACACCACCGATGCGCAGGGCTTGCCAACCTTTGCCGAGCAAGCGCATCCCTTCGTGTTGTTCTGGGTTGAGGGCCGCATCTTGCGTAAGATACCCTTTATCCGGCGCAAAGTAAGGATCGGTGCAGAACTTGACCAGCGGTTGCAACACGTGCTCCCATTGATACCGGGCCGCCACGGCTTCAAACTGCTCGGCTTGTTCGGCCCGCAGCGAGGGCTTATCAAGCATAGCCGTCACCGCATCGGCCACGCCCGCTACATCCTGCGGCTCAACCAACGCAGCCAGATTATGCGCCGCTAAAGCCTCGCTCAACACATCGCCTTTGGTCGAAACTGTCGGCAGACCGGCCCACAGATGGTCGAGCAAGCGCGTTCGAAAAGAAAAGCGCGTTTCGATATGATCCAGATGAAGGCTAACCCCTACATCGGCCTCCAGAAGATAGTTTTGCCGCTCATTGTAAGGCACCCAATCATTAAAAAAGACGCTTTTATCATAAAGACCAAGCGTTTGACTAAGCGCGATGGTCTGATCGATAGCCCTCATCCGCGCAATATTTTTATTGGGTCGATTAACGCCCATAAAAAAGAGCTTCGCCCCCGGATGCCGCGCCTGAATAAGAGGCATGGCTTTAACCAGCGTCTGCGCATCGAACCAGTTCCAAATGCCGCCGGTCCAAATGATAACCGGATCATCGGCGGCAATGGTTTTGTAAACGCCTTTCAAAACCTGTTGGGTGTGTCGAGGCGGCTCATCAGCCAGGCCATAAGGCACCACATCGATCAAGCGGCGCAGGCTGACATCGTGCCGGTAGGTGTAAGGGTTAGTACGGCCCATCGCCGACAGCATGCCCAGCCAATAATCGCGCTGCTTTTCTCCGGCACAGATAAAAAAATCACCGGCTTTAAGCTGAAAGCGCAGCGTGCTGAGGCTGTTATCGTGATCGGTCACCTGTTTCAGCCAGTCGCTCTCCGACTGCCGCTGCAAACTTTCCAGCAGAAACGGCGCATACAGGTCCAGCACCAGCGGTTTCGATAGAGTCGCTAAAAAGGGGTAGTAAAATATAACCAACCCAAACGTGACGATGACGTCACAATCGGCCACGGCCCGGCGAAACCCATCGACATTGGTGCAAACGCACAACGAGGCCGGTAGATCGCCCAAATCGGGCGACTCCTCCTCCATCGGCACAAATGGAGGCACAACCAGCTTGACCGTGACGTGGTTGCCCAACACCCTGGCAAACTCCCAATAACGGATGCCGGTGCCGGCCATATTTTTACCTACAACATCATTCAAAATGAGCGCTACGGTGGTCAAAGTGTTTTCTATAAGGCTTACGCAGTCCTAAAGGTGACAGTCACTTGGATGCCCTCAATCAACCTATTTGGGCTAATCCAAAGCCGATTTACAACCAATAAGTAACTGTCACCTTGCGGTTGTCTGATAAATTTTGCTGCTGATACTACACCGGGATTACGAATAAATCAATTGTCTCAATAAAAGCCACCCCAACCGCTTCAAACGCCTGCCATTGGAGGCCGATGTATAAATAATGCACGCCCCATTGAGAAAAAACGGGGCGCATACGCTATCATCTTCTTAAATACGATTTGTGATTATGAATGAAGGAGGTTTTCCATGAAAATGTGTCCCGTTTGCCATGTGGCGTTAAGCCAGATGTTGCTCGAAAAGAAGCTGCCGGCCTACCGTTGTCCACGGTGCGAGGGTATCTGGATCGCTTCCAATGAATATCTAGCGTGGTTAAGGTCG
>JAGRBY010000025.1 GCA_020433835.1 Anaerolineae bacterium
CTCAAAGTGATGGCGACGGGGGGTGTTTATCTGGGCGGTGGCATCCCTCCCCGTATCCTATCAAAGCTTAAAGATGGCACTTTTATGGCCGCCTTTATCAAAAAAGGGCGCTTTTCCGACATGTTAGCCCATATCCCCGTATATGTAATTTTGCACAAAAAGCCGGCCCTGCTCGGCGCGGCTTTCTATGGTTTAAAACAACTCTAAATTCAGGAGACCTTCCTTACCCATGACAGATATAATTCCAGACCTTTCGCCCCTGCGTCGGCATTTTCCTGCGCTGCAGGAAACCGATGAGCAGGGGCAACCCTATGTTTACTTTGATGGCCCCGGCGGAACGCAGGTAACCCAATCCGTTATCGATGCGATGGCTAACTATTTTGTTAAAGCCAACTCCAATAAAGGCGGCCCGTTCATCACCAGCCAACGTAATGATGAAATTCTTAACCAAGCCCATGCCGCCATGGCCGATTTTCTCAACGCACCTTCCCCCAAAGAGATTGTCTTCGGGGCTAATATGACCACTCTCACCTACAGCCTCAGCCGGTCTATCGGCAAAATGCTAAAACCGGGTGATGAGGTCATCGTCAGCCGTCTTGACCACGACGCCAATGTCTCGCCTTGGATGGCGCTCGAAGAGCAAGATATCACTGTTAAAATGGTCGATTTCGATGTTGAAGATTGCCGCCTCGATTTAGAGCATCTGGCATCATTATTAACCGATCAAACCAAATTGGTGGCTGTGGGCTATGCCTCTAACGCCGTCGGCACCATCAACCCCATTCGCCGTATCGCCACGATGGCTCATAATGTGGGGGCCTGGCTGTGGGTCGATGCCGTTCATTACGCGCCCCATGGCCCTATCGACGTGCAACATCTGGGCTGCGATTTTCTGGTCTGCTCGGCCTACAAATTTTTTGGTCCGCACGTAGGGGTTTTGTGGGGCAAGTATGATCTGCTGGACAAACTGCCCGCTTACCAGGTCCGTCCGGCTAACCCCAACGTGCCTTACAAATTTGAAACCGGAACGCTCAACCAGGAAGGATTGGCTGGTGTTACGGCGGCTGTCGATTACCTGGCCGAAGTTGGCCGCGAGTATGGCATGCCATTTGCTGGTAGCAGCACCTACACAGGTCGTCGCCAAGAGTTAAAACAAGCCATGCACACCATTGCTGCCTACGAACGACAGCTTTTCACCCAGATGATCGACCAACTAAAAACCATTCCCGGTCTCACGATCTACGGTATTATCGAACCGGATGCTTTTGATGAACGCTGCCCGACAGTTGCTTTTACCCGCGCGGGTTTTACTCCGGCTCAAATTGCCGCTTTCTTGGGCGAGCGTGGTATTTTTGTGTGGGACGGCAACTACTATGCCATCAACGTTACCGAACGCCTGGGTGTGGAAGCATCAGGCGGCATGGTTCGAGTCGGACTGGCCCACTACAACACGCTAGAAGAAGTGAACCGTTTAATTACAGCTCTTAAAGAAATGGGATAAAGAGTCTAGGACGATAAGCCTCTTTACTTTTCTTGAGAGTGTTTATACAATAAGGTTAAACTGTGAATTTTGGTACAATTCGTCCCTTAGCATTACTCTTTTGGCGTACAGTGTTATACAATATCCACCGTCAATTATGATAACTATCATCGTCACTCTGCTCATTCATAGGCAGGGTGATTTGGTTTTATAGGAACTCTACCTTTGCACTTTAATGTCTTATGGCAAGAACCCAGGTTTTTTAGCGTTAAAAAGAACGCTTTTTGCCCCACATGGCTATCAATTAGGTATCAAAAACCTGGGTTCTAAAAAAAGTGCAAATATAGTGATAGGAGTAAACTCCGTTTTTATTAGGGAGAAAGATTATGTATGGAGAGATAGCTCTTTTTAGCGGCAACGGCAACCGCGAATTAGCCGAAGAAATTAGCACGGCTCTGGCCGTTCCACTATGTCCGGCTGATGTATTTAAGTTTTCAAACCAAAACGTCTTTTGTCGTCTAAAAACCAGTGTACGCGGCAAAGATGTGTTTATTATCCAACCAATTGCCTTCTCGTTTGACGAAGACGGGCAAATGCTAACCGTTAACGACAACCTCATGGAACTGCTCATCATGATCGATACGGTCAAACGCGATTCCGCTGGTCGTATTACGGCGGTAGTACCCTATTACGGCTACGGCCGTACTGACAAAAAAGACCAACCTCGGGTGCCCATTACGGCACGGTTGGTCGCCGATTTGGTCTCGACCGCCGGAGCCAACCGCTTTTTAACCGTTGATCTGCACGCCGGCCAAATTCAAGGTTTTTTCAACATTCCGGTCGATGAAATTACCGCCTTCTACATCCTCAGCGACTACATTCGGCAGAAGAACATCCCCAATGCGGTTGTTGTGGCCGGAGATATCGGCGCAACTAAACGCTCGCGCAACTTTGCCCAGGCGCTAGATTTACCCCTAACCGTCATCGAAAAGCGGCGCATCCAACAAGATGATGGCAGTAAGGCCGAAGTACTCAATATTATTGGTGATGTTAAGGGCAAAAACTGCATCATCTTTGACGACGAGATTGACACTGCCGGGACGATGACCAAAGCCATGTCTTTTCTCAAAAAAGAAGGTGCCGGCGATATATACGCCTGTGTTACCCACGCTGTCTTCTCGGGTCCCGCTATTCAACGCCTTCAGGAATCCCCTGTAAAAGAAGTGGTCGCAACAAATACAGTCGCCATCCCACCCCACAAGCGTTTTGCCAAATTCACCGAATTATCCGTTGCTTCCCTTATTGCCGAAGTCATTCGCCGGATCCATCTGGGTATTTCCGTAGGGGAATTGTTTAATGAATGAACTGACTACACCCTAAATAAAGACTCTAACTAAATTGCTTATTCATCGATAGCATGATAAAATGGCGTGCCGATTATCCTTAAATCACATGCGGTATTTGCTACGTAGCCAAATAGCCTACGCCAAATAGCCTATTAAATTATCAAATATTAAGCAATTTGGTAGAGGACAAAAAATAAAGATTACGATATAATCAACCTGCCTTGACCTTAAGGCTTGTCAAAAAGAAATGCCACAACTGAGTTAACATTTCGCATATAATCTCCCACAAAGAGAGTGAGAGATTAGGCTCCAGTTATTTCCCTCATAACTTACTACAACTCCCATTACAAAAATATCGATCTCTTCCTTCATTACATTCAACGATTTATTTTGAGTAGTCTATATTGCCATATTTTAATCCCAATTTATATAAAATTGGGAAGCTTTACATAATTTTGGGGAAGAAACACTGCAGTTTTGGTCGTTACCTCTTTTTACAACTTATAGCCTCCCAACATATGAGCTAACGATGCCAGTTAGGTCATACTATTTTCATCAATCAAATTAATATTTTTTACTCTTGACAAGTCAATAGCCTTGTCAGAAAAAGGCGTTTGAGTAGATAACTCTAGCGTGTATTTAGTATATTACCATTGCTATTAGAGGAGAGTGTGAAGAAGTTTTTTATAACCGTTGTCGCCCTAATGACCAATCTTACCAGGTTGGTTGACAAAAATTTCTTATGGACAAATTGGGACTCCGTTGATGCTGTATATTCTCACAACGATGCTCACTTGATCAGAGGGGTAATTGGCTATTTGGATAAGCTAATTGACCGACGGGGCGACGCGCGTCTTCACTTTTATTTTCTTTTCCCCATAGTATTCAAAGAAATCAAATCGCTGCTTCATCAACTAAAAATAAGAATAGTGGCTTTTATTAACCCCCTCACGACTCATACCTCCTCGCTTCAAAGTGGAGCAAATTTAAATAAGATGTGGGGCAGGATGTTACTGCTTAACAAAGTATCGCTTCAGTTTAGCTGATGTATGATAATTTACCTTCTGCAGATTAATTTGGAGGCAAAATGAACAAAAAAAATACCGATAGCAACTTAACTGCAACGACTTTAAAACATACACCGATCGCTATTATAGGAATGGCCTCTATCTTTCCCCAGGCTCAAAATTTGGAAGAATATTGGGAAAATATTATTAGGGAAGTTGACTGCATCATAGATGTACCACCTTCTCGTTGGAACGTGGATGATTACTACGATCCGGACCCCCGCGCTCGTGATAAAACCTATTGCAAACGCGGCGGTTTCATTCCCGACGTTGATTTCGACCCTCTGGAGTTTGGTATTCCCCCTAATGCACTGGAGGCCACGGATGTATCCCAGCTATTATCGTTAGTGGTTGCTCGGAAAGCCATGGCTGATGCCGGGTACGATGAAAACAAAACCTTTAACCGCGAAAATGCGGGGGTTATTCTGGGTGTTGCCGTGGGGCGACAGTTAGGTATGCCCCTCGGAGGTCGATTGCAATTTCCGGTTTGGGAGCGGGTATTAAAAGGGTATGGCTTACCGGATAACGATGTTGCCCAGATTGTTGAAAAATTAAAATCGGTCTATGTAGAGTGGCAAGAAAATTCATTTCCGGGGATGCTGGGCAATGTGGTGGCGGGCCGCATTGCTAATCGCCTTGATTTAGGCGGGCTAAATTGTGTGGTTGATGCAGCATGTGCCAGTTCTCTGGGTGCGCTCAAGATGGCTATTAGTGAATTGGTCGAACGCCGAAGTGATTTAATGATTACAGGCGGGGTCGATACCGACAACTCGATCATGATGTATATGTGCTTCAGTAAGACACCTGCTTTCTCTCGTCAACAAAACACCAAACCTTTCGACGCTGAGTCGGACGGTATGATGGTGGGAGAGGGCATTGGAATGCTGGTGCTTAAACGACTTGAAGATGCCGAACGTGACAACGACCGCATTTATGCAGTTATTCGGGGCATCGGCACGTCAAGCGATGGACGGCATAAAAGCATCTATGCGCCGCGTTCGGGCGGGCAAGTTAAAGCCTTAGAACGCGCGTATGAAGATGCGGGCATATCGCCTGAGACGGTGGAGCTAATTGAAGCGCACGGCACCGGCACAATGGCGGGTGATCCAGCCGAACTGGCGGCCTTGAATGAGGTATTTGGCAAAAATAACGGTCATACGCGCCATATTGCGCTGGGAAGCGTAAAATCTCAAATAGGCCATACCAAAGCCGCTGCCGGTGCAGCCAGTCTTATTAAGGTGGCGCTATCGCTTCACCACAAAGTTCTCCCCCCAACAATTAACGTTACCCAACCTGTCGATGAACTAAAGGACAATACACCCTTCTATATCAACACAAAAACTCGACCCTGGCTATCACTCCAACCCCAACAACCCCGACGTGCCGGAGTAAGCTCTTTTGGTTTCGGTGGAACCAATTTTCACGTAGTGCTTGAGGAATACCAGCCTGAGCAGCACCAACCCTACCGCTTGCATGCTTTACCCGCTTCTATCCTGTTGTCTGCGCCAACCCCAGCTCAATTGCTGGCTCAGTGTCAGAAAACGCTGGCCGATTTACAACGTGATGAAACAAACGCAACCTATCTCGCACTTGTCGAGATGAGTCAAGCCAAAGTTGTGCCCTCCTCTGAAGCAAGAGTGGGATTTGTAGCTGAGTCACCCGACCAGGCCGGCGAGGCCCTTAAAAAGATCATCGACAACCTTACCAACACCCCTCACCAGGAAAGCTGGAACAATCCCCAAGGAATTTACTATCGCCAATCCGGGCTTGATGCGCATCAAAAAATTGTCGCTCTCTTCTCTGGGCAGGGTTCGCAATATGTGGAAATGGGAGCGGCGCTGGCTATGACCTTGCCACCCTTCCGTGAAGCCTATGCCCATCTCGATCACTTATATGCAAAAGACGGACGGCCATCGGTTTCGAGCGTGGTTTTTCCCTATCCCTCTTTTGACAAGGTCGAAAAAGACAACCAGGCTAAGGCGCTACAGCGCACCGAATATGCTCAACCGGCTATTGGAGCTATGAGTGTCGGTTTGTACAAAACGCTACAACAGGCGGGTTTCAATCCCGATTTTATAGCCGGGCATAGCTTCGGCGAGTTAACTGCGCTGTGGGCCGCAAACGCCTTAAGCGATGATGATTATTTTGCTCTGGTCAAAGCCCGAGGAACAGCCATGGCCGCTCCTAACGATCCAAGCTTTGACGCCGGCTCGATGTTAGCCATTAAAGGCGATATCGAGACGCTTCAGAGTCATATTGATACCTTCCCCGATCTGGTCATTGCCAATTATAACTCTAAGAGCCAGGCTGTTGTGGCCGGGCCGACAGAAGCCATCGAAAGAGTTCAACCCCTGTTAACCGGCAAAGGTTTCTCGGTTATCAAGCTGCCGGTTTCGGCGGCATTTCATACCCCGTTGGTGGGTCATGCCCAACAGCCATTTGCCCAGGCTTTAAATACTGTCCAGTTTCATTCACCGCAAACCCCCACTTATGCCAATGCAACCGGTGTGCGGTATCCCTCCGAACCAACTTCCATTCGAGACCTGCTGGCTGGGCATATTCTCAAACCGGTTCTCTTTAAACAGCAAATAGAGAATATTTACGCCGAGGGTGGCTATTGTTTTGTTGAGTTTGGCCCCAAAAATATTCTAACCAAGCTTGTTGATGATACCCTGGCCGACAAACCCCATCTGGCCATCGGGCTTAATCCCCACAGCCGACAAGATAGTACGCGCCAACTGCAATCAGCCGTTACCCAGTTACGCGTGATAGGGCTACCTTTGCAAAGTATCGACCGCTACCAGATGGTACGCTCAACTGAGGAAAAGAAAAAATCGATTGTGAACGTACGCTTAAACGGGACTAACTTTATTAGCGATAAATCAAAAAAGGCAATGGAACTAGCTATCAAAAAAGAAGACAGAGTTGTTTCTATAAAGCATGAAAGCACGCCCGAAAAAGCCCCCACGCCAACACCGCCACCAGCACCCGTGTCTCAAGAAAATGGGCATACTCCTTCTCGATCTGTTACCACGGATCGAGAGTTGATCGTGGCCCAGCCCCAACAAAGCACAACTATCTTTGAACACAGTCTTGACCAATTTGTTCGACATCAAAATGACAATGCCCGTGTTCACGAACAATATCTCACCCATCAATCTGAATATTCAAAAACATTCCTTCAACTCATCCAGCAGCAATATACGGTCTTTTCAAACGGCAGCGTCACTTCGGCTGAAATGGATAAAATACAGACCGTTTTAGAAAGCCTTGAGCGCGGCCTGGATCGTTTTCATGATCATCAAGGTGAAACCACCCGTATTCACGAACAATTTCTCTCGGGCCAGGTTGAATTTTCCAAATCGTTTACAGAAATGGTTAGGTATCAATACGATTTTCTCAACGGCGACGCCGGCCATCTGGTTACGGCTAAAATGCCATCGAATGGTGTCCAGACAAACGGACATCCCCATCCAACACCGGCCCCAACGCTAGACAGCCCGCCTCCCCCAAAAGAACCGGAGGTAGAGAATGTTGCTCCATCACCAACAGCACCGCCTGTTGGGCCTTCGTCAAATGTATCAATCAAAATTGATGTACACCACATCTCCAGCATATTGCTCAACGTTGTCAGCGACAAAACCGGCTACCCCATCGAGGTGCTTAACTTAGAGATGGATATGGAAGCTGATCTGGGCATCGACTCTATCAAACGGGTTGAAATTTTGGGAGCTATGCAAGAGCACTTCCCCAACCTGCCTACCGTCGACCCCGAAGCGCTAGGCGAACTGCGCACCCTCGGCCAAATCATCGACTACGCCAAGGTTAATTTGCCGGTTAATGGCCACGGTCATGCGGCGGCATCATCTCCTCAAACCGTTGAGCCAGCTCGGCCCGATATGGCCTCATCAACCACAAAAGACGCATCACAACCAACGGCCCAAAAATTCAACATTGAAGCTATTCTTGATATCCTGCTTAATATTGTCAGCGATAAAACCGGCTACCCCATCGAGGTGCTTGACTTAGAGATGGATATGGAAGCCGATCTGGGCATCGACTCTATCAAACGCGTTGAAATTTTGGGAGCTATGCAAGAGCACTTCCCCAACCTGCCCACCATCGACCCCGAAGTCTTGGGCGAACTGCGTACTCTTGGTCAAATCATCGACTATACAAAAGTTAATATATCAGCAAACGGCCATAGTCACCCGACTGTAACCGAGAAAGTTGAACCAACACCAACGCAACCTTTGCAAAATCAGGAGTCAGTTCAGCTATCATCAACACCAGTTCTTATAGATCAAGTAGAAGAATTACCTGCAATCAACAATCAGGTATCTCAATCAACTGTCACCCATCGTGACACAGGTAAAATTTCAATCAAATTGTATCAAGTTATCAGCGATAAAACGGCCTATCCAATTGATATTCTTGAGCCTACTATGGATATCAAAACTGATTTAGGCATTGACCAGGTTAAACTCGTTGAAATACTTAACGCCTTTCAAAACACTTTACTCGGATTGCCAAAGTTGACTCCCGATATTGTTTCCGATGCTCGCACTATCGGCCAACTGGTTGAGGTAATAGCGAAGCATTTTCCGGATGATAAAGAAGCGGTTACTCCCGATCAACCGGAGGCAATCACAGGGGCTGACTTCAACATTTTTCGCCATGAAGTAAGCCTTGAGCGTCTGCCCGAGCCTGATTACATGGAGTTTAATCCACCGGCCACGACATGTTGTGTCATTACCGATGATGGCGGGCCAACTACCACAGCGCTAGCGCAGTCTTTGCTTAAACAAGGTTGGCATCCGGTTGTCTTGAGCTTTCCATTGACCACCATACCAGAGCAGCTTCCGCTACCTGAAAATATAGAGCGCGTTGTTTTGGAAGATTTGAGCGAAGATCATCTCCAAAAGCAACTGAAGGCCATTGCCAAACAGCATGGCTCCATAGGAGGCTTCATTCACCTCAATCCTAGCTATCCGGTTGGGGCCACAATTGTCGAAGCTTTTAGCGAACCACAAAGAGAAATCATTCGACATGTTTTCTTCATGGCAAAGCATCTTAAAGAGTCGCTCACAGACACCACCCAACCAGGGCGTAGATTCTTCCTCACCGTAACTCGATTGGATGGTCAATTGGGTCTAAGCCGAAAAACCTCTTTCGGCGTCATTGGAGGGGGATTATACGGACTAACAAAGGCATTAAAACGCGAATGGCCCCTCGTTTTCTGTCGGGCCTTGGATTTAAGCCCGGAGGCCGATAGCGCTCAGGCGGTAGCACAGATCTTGGCCGAACTCCACGACCCCATCGGGGAGATTTTGGAAGTGGGTTATGATGGACAAAATCGTACAACGATCATCGCTACCCCTTCTCCCTTAGTAAAAACGACAGCCTCTGAGGCTCGTACTGTTGCTGAGTCTTCAGTCTTTTTGGTAAGCGGCGGAGGGAAAGGGATTACGGCTCACTGTGCTATCAAATTAGCCGAACAGTATCGCTGTAAACTTATCTTGTTAGGCCGATCTTCCATAGAAGAACCGGAACCAGCCTGGGCCAACGGGTGTGTTGAAGAGGCGGCTCTAAAGCGGCTCATTGTCGAAAATCTGTCAGTCAGCGGCCAAAAACCGTCGCCCCACGATATTCAGGCGCTATTCAACACAATTATGTCTAAGCGAGAAATTGCTCAGACATTAAAAGCCATCCACGAGGCAGGAGGGCAGGCGATTTATCTTAGTGCTGATGTAACCGATAAAGCGGCACTGCAAGAAAAATTATCGCAAGCAACGCAATCGTTAGGACCTGTCACCGGTCTTATCCATGGCGCAGGCAATATCGCCGACCGCTGGATCGAAAAGAAAACGGAACGTGATTTCGACCTGGTGTATTCAACCAAAATTGCAGGTCTAGAAAATTTATTGACCTGTGTTTCACCCGGCAACCTGCAACATCTTGTACTCTTTTCTTCAACCTCCGGTTTTTACGGCAATATAGGCCAAACGGATTATGCCCTAGCCAACGAAATTCTTAACAAAACTGCTCATCTTATGAAGCAACAGTATCCTAACTGCCGAGTAGTTACTATTAACTGGGGGCCATGGGATGGCGGCATGGTAACAGCGGCATTGAAACGGATTTTTGCGTTGCAAAATGCAGCCCTTATACCGCTTGAAGTCGGCTCTCAGATGCTGATTGAAGAAATTGAGTTGGCCAACCCCGACACGGCTCAAATTGTCATCAATAGTCCCAACATGCCCAGCATGCTACCGCCAGATCCCCAAGCAACACCGTCAGACTTACAAACGTTCCGTATTCATCGCCATATAACACTGGTCGACAATCCGTTTCTTATTGATCACGCCATAGGCAACCAGCCGGTTCTGCCATTTACTTGTGCCGCCTCTTGGATGATTGAAGCCTGCGAACAACTTAACCCTGGGTACCTTTTTGCCGGTTGGACGAATATAAAAACCTTGAAAGGAATTGTCCTCTCTGAAATAGCTGAAGGAAAACTAGCACTGGATATCAAAGAGATCTCCAAAGAAAACCCGGGCGAAAGGGAATTAGAAGCCACAATCTGGAGCCAGAATGAAAAGGGGCAGCTCCGCTATCATTATCAAGGCCAGATCAAACTCGTACGTCGTATTGCTGTCCGCCCAACCTATACGGCTTTTGATCTCACCCAAAAAGAAGCAATAAGCGGCGAAAGTTTGTATCAAGACCGAACGCTCTTTCACGGCCCAACTTTTCAAGGCGTTGAAAAGGTTTTAAACCTGAGTTCATCGGGGTTGACGATGGTCTGTAAGCTGCCGGCAGTACCATCAGAGCAGCAGGGGCAATTTTTGGTTCATCGCTTCAACCCTTATATCACAGATGTGCAGCTACACAGCGTTTTAATCTGGACACAGCTCGTTCATCAAGCAGGCAGCCTGCCTTCGAAGCTATCTCGATATGAACATTTCGAGGTTATCCCTTATAACGAAACCTTCTACATCTCTATGGAAATTCTATCGACATCAGAACAACTCATCGTGTTTAATATTATTGCTCACGATGCCCAAGGCAACGTATACAATCGGATTACGAGTGGAGAATTCACAATTGGACAGCAGCTCAAGCAAATGTTTAAGCAGGTCGGGTAACCTGGCCTTTTAGATTGTTTGATTTTTACTTGTCGATACTGTTAACTACCAATTCTATAGGAGAGAAAACGTTGAAAGTTCTATTTACATCTCCATGTAAACCGATACCAATTTTCTTAGGAAAATATTTATCAATAGATGATGTTTCATATCGGTTTATTGTAGACCAAGGCGTGTTTAATGCCACAGCAGATATTCCTTGTTTCTCGTTACATTTTC
This sequence comes from Anaerolineae bacterium, assembly GCA_020433835.1. Next base: position 11,261 of record JAGRBY010000025.1, read on the forward strand.
TGGCCCAAAATATCAATGTTTCTTCCGTGGTGCTCGAGTGGCCTACTTTTGAAGAACTCGAGGCCGAGCTTCGGGCCGATTTTTATGAATATCTGGGTATCAGTTTTAAGTTCCTCGATTTAAACACACTTGCTGAAATGATCCCCCTAATTCGGCGAGTTTCGCCTCATACGAAGATTATTTTAGGCGGGTATGGCACCCTAACCCTAGATGAACCTGAATATGCGTACATCCGAAGCAGCGTTGATTATGTCTGTAAATATGGCGACGGGGTTACGTTTCTCCGTAATATTTTGGGGGACTATGAGCCTCGGCCAGTTGTCTGTAAAATGCCTGTTGAAAACGTTACTTTTCCATGGTTACCCTCTTCGGCTAGTTCAAAAATTGCCTACATGCTTTCGGCCTTGGGATGCGTGTGGAAATGCGAATTCTGCTGCACTTCTGCCTACGCAAAAGGGCAAGTCATTGACATTATGTCGCCTGATGAGATTATTGAGAGCATGAAATGGTACTTTAGACAATACCCTAAGCTCAGCCAAATTTATGTTATGGACGAAGAAATACTTCTGCGCCAAAAGAAAGTTAAGGCAATTGGCGAGCTAATTCGTAATGATACAGAATTTGGACTATCGACCTTAAGTTATTTGGCTTTCGGCACTATCAAAGCAATTAGTCGATGGGACCCGGAGGAACTCTTATTAAATGGTGTATCACACGTATGGACCGGCATAGAGTCGCTCTATTCCTATTTTCGAAAAAAAGGTGATGTCGACTCGCGGCAACTTATACGCTCTCTCATGGATTACGGTATTGACACCCAGCTCTCCTGGATTATTGGGGACGATTGCCAAAACAAAGAAAATATTCAGGACGACATCAACTATTTTATCGAGCATATACCGACAACCGCTCAGCTATCTAGTCTCTCTGCCTTCCCAGGCACAGCACTCTATGGGCGATTGAAAGCTGAAGGGCGTATTAAAGAGATGGTTCCCGAAGAAGCCCACATATTAGGCGACAATATGGACTCGCTCCATTTTACTCATGAAGAACGCTTAGATTTGATCATGCAAACCCATCGTAAGCTCTATGAAACGCATGGACCCTCTATGATGCGTTCGCTCCGCGTCTATATGAACGGTTATGAATATTGTCGTACCTCAAAAAACACGTATCTCAACCAAGATAAAGCGGAATACTTTAAAAAGAAGATTGATGGCCATATCTTGTTTGCGGGCATTGCTGAACAATTTGCACCGAACCAACAGGTTAAAGCAGCGATGGCTGATCTGCAACATCGTTATGAAGATATCTTTGGTCCCTTAAATAAAGACCAAATTTATCTAGCCGATTGGTTCCTCTCCTGTGCTCAAAAAGAAATGACACGTCGCGAAAAAGAAGGATACACAAGTATTCGGGACGTGCCGCTCAAACGTTATGTGTATGATGGTTACCACTCCATCGGTTACCTTAACCCGATGACTGACAAGGTTACCGTTTAGTAACAGAAAGCAGACTCTATGACCAAGATAGCAATTATAGGACTATCCTGTCTCTTTCCGGATGCACAAACACCAGAGCAATTCTGGCATAATCTCGTCCATGAAAAAAGTGCCATTGCACCGGCTACAGCTGAACAGTTGGGAGTCGATCCGGCCATTTTCTACGATCCAGTCAAGGGCAAAAGCGATAAAACTTATTACTGGCGCGGTGGGTACATTCGCGACTTCACCTTTGATCCGCACGGTTATAAATTATCACCCCATATCCTGTCACAGTTCGATAACCTTTTTCAATGGTCGCTTTATGTTGCTCGGGAGTCTTTAAGGGATAGTGGGTATCTTAATAACAACGCTACGCTGGCAAAATGTGGCGTCATTCTTGGCAACTTATCCTTTCCCACCAAATCATCATACCAATTGATTGCCCCTATTTACGAACATCCTGTTGAAGCGGCTCTACAAAAGCTGTTAAACCAACCCAATTTTAAATTTAGATCATTACCACGGTTTGAGTCTGCCGCAACCCAAAATGCCTTTATTTCCGGCTATCCGGCGGCAGTGGTTGCTCAAGGGTTAGGATTGGGCGGCATTAACTTTTCGCTGGATGCAGCCTGCGCCTCATCGCTATATGCCATCAAATTAGCCTGCCAATATTTATCGTCTCATAAAGCGGATATGATGTTGGCCGGTGGAATTAGTGGTGCCGACAGTCTCTTTCTCAGTACCGGTTTCGCCAATTTTCAGGCTTATCCGGATAACGGCAAAAGTTATCCGCTTGATAGCAACTCAGGCGGATTGACAACCGGCGAGGGAGCCGGCATGCTCGTACTTAAGCGGTATGAGGAAGCTTTGCAAGACGGTGACCAAATTTTGTCTGTCATCTGCGGAGGTGGATTGTCTAACGACGGCTATGGTACACATACGCTGGTGCCTAATCCTAAAGGCCAAATGTTGGCTTTTGAACGGGCTTACAGTTCGACCGGCCTCGATCCCAAAACAGTTAGTTATATAGAGTGCCATGCTACCGGAACGCCGGTCGGCGATATTGTCGAGATCAACTCGATGGACTCCTTTTTTGGTCGCTATCAAACTGGTCCCTTGATTGGTTCAGTTAAATCGAACTTGGGCCATTTATTAACCACAGCCGGAATGGCCGGAGTCATTAAAGTTGTATTGAGTATGCAGCATGAGTTACTGCCGGCCACCATAGGCATTACCGAACCGCTGGGTTCCGGCAACCGCTTTGTCAACAACGAAAACGTTGTATGCAAAGCACTGCCTTGGCCAGTTAAGGCAGCCACCAAACGCGCTGGGGTTAGCGCATTTGGCTTTGGCGGCACAAACGCTCACTTGATTCTTGAACAACCCGCCGAACACTTCGATACAACTGACAAAACCGCTACACCAACGCCTTCGCTAAAAATGGCTATCGTAGGCATGGAAGCATTTTTTGGTCCGTGTGACAGCTTGGCCTCGTTCGATCAGACCATTTACGACGGCCTCCAACAGTTTACCGACCTTCCGCCTCAGCGCTGGAAAGGGGTTGATGGCCAGCCGGATTTCTTAGAAACATACGGCTTTCAAAACGGAAAGGTTCCATCGGGGGCTTACATAAAAGATTTCCAAATCGATGCCCTTCGTTCAAAAATACCACCGAATGAGCTGGAGAGTTTAAATCCTCAACAACTTTTAATGCTTAAGGTTGCCAATAAAGCACTACACGATGCCCAAATCAGCCAGGGGAGTAACGTCGCTGTCATTATCGCTATGGGTATCGAGCTTTCACTCCATCGCTTTCTGGCACGCTATCGTGTCGGCTGGCAAATCAAAGAGGGGTTAGCTGAGGCAAACATTGTGTTATCGCCAGACAAGCTTGCAGCCCTCGAAGCGATAGCGAAAGAGAGCATACACCCCCCTATCCACACAGGTGAATATATTAGCATAATCGGCAACATCGCGGCTAGCCGAATTTCATCCCTTTGGGATTTTTCCGGTCCTGCCTTTACACTATCAGCCGAAGAAAATTCGGTCTTTAAAGCTTTAGAGATTGCCCAACTTTTGCTGGCCGAAGGCGATGTTGATGCTGTGGTTGTGGGGGCCGTCGATCTGGCTGGCGGGGCGGAAAATGTTTTGCTACGAAACCAGATTAATCAGATCAACAACGGCTCCATAACTCTCAGTTGTGGCCAAAAGAATAATGGCTGGGCCATAGGAGAAGGTGCAGGTGCCATTGTACTTAAATCTCACGCCCAAGCCATATCTGAAGAAATACGCATCTACGCTGTAATCGATGAAGTTAGTATATTGCAGGAGCCACCTCATTTCGAAGCGGACGGTTCGCTGCTGCCTACCCCGTCCGCAGAAACAATTAACCGGGCTTGTAGGCAGGCATTCTCTGCCACTGCTATTTCAGCGACAGATGTCGGCTATCTAGAGCTGTTTGGGAGCGGGATTGAAGGCCAAGATGAAGCTGAAATCGAGGGGATACTCCAAGCTTACCAGACTTCAAACCGCGACTTACGTTGCGCAATGGGCAGCGTAAAAGCAAATATCGGCCACACCTATGCGGCTTCGGGCATGGCCAGTTTAATCAAGACAGCGCTCTGCTTGCATCATCGCTACATTCCGGCCACACCCGGCTGGGCCGTACCCAAACAGCCCAATGTATGGATGAATAGTCCATTTTACGTGGCTACCGAGTCTAAACCGTGGTTTGCAAAAGAGGGGACAGCAGGACGAATTGCGGCTATTAGCAGTATCGGTCTGGATGGAGCCGTCGCCCACGTGCTTCTGTCAGAGGACAGTCACGGGCAAGAGCAAATCAGTCCGTATTTAACCGAAACCCCCTTGCAACTTATACCAATTGCAGCCAACAACCAAAGCTCACTTGTAACGAAGTTACAGGGCTTACAACAGACACTTATTTCAACCCGTTCATTAGCCGGCCTAGCACAGCAGTGTTTTGCGGCCTTTCAGCAACAGCCGCAGGCTCGCTATACCCTGTGTCTTATGGGCCAAACCAAAGGTGAGCTAGAGCAAGAAATAGCGCTCGCGTTAAAGGGGTTGCCAAAAGCCTTTGAGCAGAGCATGGAGTGGAAGACACCACGCGGCAGCTACTTTACATCTAAACCATTAGGTCCACAGGCCGATATCGCCTTTGTTTATCCCGGCGCATTTACAGCTTACGTTGGGCTAGGCCGTAATCTTTATCACTTGTTCCCCAAACTTTACACGAAAAGTGCAGAATTGGTGGCTGATATGAGCTTGGGTATCGACCAATACTTTTACCCCAGAAGTTTACAGCGTTTATCGGCCAGACAGCTTGAAGAAATCGAAATCCAACTGACCAACGATGCCCCGGCCATGCTCAAAGCCGGCACTGCCGCAGCCCTCATGTACACATGTGTTTTAAGAGAATACTTTAACGTGCAGCCCAAATCGGCCTTTGGCTATAGTTTGGGCGAATTTAGTATGCTCATCGCCCTGGATATTTGGAGAAATGCAGACAAATTCTGCACCGATCTGGTCGACTCACCGCTCTTTAATACCCGGCTCTCCGGCCCTAAAAATGCTGTACGCGACTACTGGGGCTTATCGCCTGACACCGTGTCAGATGGCGATTTATGGGAAACCTACGCACTTTTAGCTCCAGAAGCTGAAGTTGCCGAGGCGTTGAAAAAAACCGAGCGCGTTTATTTAACCCACATCAACACCCCTACCGAAGTTATTATCGCCGGTGAGCGCCAAAAATGCATCGAAGTGATCAAAGCCCTCCAATGCGATTCTTTCCGAGCGCCCTTTAACGAGGTTCTCCATTGCGAGGTTATGCGCTCTGAGTATGACGCTTTTGTCGATCTGCTGACTTTGCCCATAGAAACAGTACCATCGGTCAACCTCTACTCTGCGGCTGAGTACACGCCCATTACGCTTGATTCAGAATCAGTCGGTCACAATATCGCTCAAGCTCTATGCCAACCACTCGACTTTCCTCGACTTATTCATCACGTTTATGACGAAGGAGCCAGAATATTTATTGAGTTAGGCCCAGGCGGCACGTGCTCACGTTGGATTGAGGAAACATTAAGAGGCAAAGATTTTGTGGCCGTGCCCACCAGCCGACGAGGATTAGACGATTTTGCCGCTATTCTTAAAGTCATTGCCAGGCTTGTCAGCCATGGAATTCCGGTCGATCTGTCTATACTTTACAAACAAACGGAAGATAATATCTCAACCGGAAAGTCGTTGATTAAAACGGTTACGCTGGGTGGACGTCCTACCGCCGAAATCATTTTGACTGACGATAATAAAAAGCAATTTGCCCATCCAGCCGTAGCAGCGCCTGCTAAAAATATAACCCACAATTATCAAACACAAGCAGCACCTCAAGAGAAACAGCAGGCCGTAGTCGTTACAAATCAGTCTCTTGCTCAACCGTCTCAGCAAATAACAAACGGGCATACAATTGGTCTGCCGAATAATCGATACCACAAGTTACTCAGTCAAAACCGGGAATTAACGGCCAAAGCCCACTCTACTTTCCTGGAAACAAGACGTACATCTCTCCAACAGATGGCAGAAATATTAAAACAGCAAATTAACGCCTCGCACCATGTATTGCAAGACAAAACTTTTGGGCAGCGGAATTTACAGCCTACGATATCAGACGCAAATAAACGTTTCCTGACTTCTACCGTTACAAAACAAGAACGCGTAAAATCCAAGCCGGCCTTATTTAATGAAGCCGATATGCTTGAATTTGCCGAAGGGCAGATTGGCAAAGTCTTCGGACCCGACTACGCGGTGATCGACTCCTATACCCGTCGAGTTCGATTACCAGCCCCGCCCTATCTCTTTGCCAGCCGTATCACAAAACTGGACGCCGTGCGAGGTCGGTACGAACCTTGCTCAATTGAAACTGAATACGATATTCCCTACAACACCTGGCACACGATCGATGGTCAACTTCTTAGTACGGTTGCCATTGAAGCCTCGCACGCTAACATGCTCCTTATCAGCTATCTTGGTATTGATTTTGAAAATAAAGGACAGCGGGTTTACCGTGCGCTCGATGGCTATATCACTTTTTTGGATGAACTACCGCGGGCAGGCCAAACGTTGCGCTGCGTTGTAAAAATTACTTCGTTTGTAAAAAGTGGTGACATTCTTATATTTTTCTATGACTATGACTGTTTTGTTGATAATAAAAAGCTGCTAAAAATGAAAGGTGGAGCTGGTTTCTTTTCGGATAAAGATTTGAGTAAAGCCAAGGGCATGTCCGTTGGGCAAAGTAAGCTTAATAAAAAGACAATTGAGAAACACTATTTTGAACCGCCGAAAAGATGTACAAAAACCACATTTCATCACACCGACCTTCTCCATTTAGGTAATGGACATATCGCCGACTGTTTTGGGTCTCATTACGCTCAAAATGGCTTAAATCCCTCACTCAAATTACCTGAGTCCGACCGGCTCATGATCGACCGAGTTACGTCCATTGATCCTACCGGTGGTGATTGGGGTTTAGGCTCGGCTATAGCTGAAAAATCGCTTAATCCGGCGGCTTGGTTCTTTAATTGTCATTTCAAAAATGATCTATGTTTACCCGGCACCTTGGCCGGCGAAGGTTGTGTTCAACTTTTGCAGTTTTACATCTTATATCTAGGCTTGCAGTCGGGTACGACCCAGGCTCGATTTCAACCCATTCCCGGTTTAGAGCTGGTCGCGCATAGCCGGGGCCAACTAACGCCAACGCAAGGGACATTAACGTTCCGTCTTGAAGCCACTGAGATCGGAATATCGCCTCACCCTTATGTCATTGCTAATGTTGATGTCATTTTTGCCAAAAAAGTAATCGCAAGAATTAAGGATTTAGGCCTGCAATTATCAGATAAATCAGAGAAGGTTAAAGCATGATGTCGAATAAAAACGGTTTGAATTTTCTTGGTACTGATCATAGTCGCTTGACCTGGCAAGGTCCGGTCGAAGCTATTGTTTTTGATAGCGCTGCCTTTAAAGACATATTGCTCAATTTGAGCCAGCTCTGCTTTGTTGTTAAAAGCGGCAATCAAATGGGATTAACAACAGCAGGTCGACTTTGTACAGATGACATCGACACCACCGATGCAGTTGATGTGTTGGCTATTGTGCCACCTTTAACGCCTAACCAGTTAGGTGATGCTGCCTTTTGTACCCACCACGGGGTAAAGATGGCTTATTCCAGCGGAGCCATGGCCAACGGCATTGCCAGCGAGGAGGTTGTTATCAGTATGGGTCAAGCACAACTCTTGGCCTCATTTGGAGCAGCCGGTCTGCCACCCGCACGCCTCAAAGCGGCTATCGAGCGTATTAAATCCGCTTTACCCCATGGCCCTTACGCCTTTAACCTTATCCACAGCCCCAGTGAAGAAGCGCTCGAACAGAATGCCGTCGAGATGTACCTTGACCATGGTATTTCGACGATTGAAGCATCGGCCTTTCTCGATTTAACACCCCACGTGGTACGCTATCGCGCAGCCGGACTAGCCCTTAATGCGCATAATGAAATTGAAATCAACCATAAAATTATTGCCAAACTTTCACGTCGAGAAGTTGCCACCAAGTTTATGGAACCGGCTCCGGCCAAAATTTTAGGCCCGTTGGTTCAGCAAGGCCTTATCACCGAACTCCAAGCAAATTTGGCGCAAAAAGTATCGATGGCCGATGATATTACCGTCGAAGCCGACTCCGGAGGCCACACCGATAACCAACCGCTGGTTGGTTTACTGCCCGCTATTCTGGCTCTTCGCGACGAGATTCAGGCCAAATACAATTATCCGAACCCCATCCGCGTGGGAGCCGCCGGAGGCATCAGCACCCCGGCCTCCGCTTTGGGTGCATTTATGATGGGCGCAGCTTACGTGGTCAGCGGTTCGGTCAACCAATCTTGTCTGGAAGCTAATGCTTCGCCTCACACCAAAAATCTTCTGGCGCAGGCTGATATGGCCGATGTAATTATGGCTCCGGCCGCTGATATGTTTGAGATGGGAGTCAAAGTTCAGGTTCTCAAACGGGGTACGCTTTTCCCCATGCGAGCACAAAAACTGTTTGATATCTACAAAAGCTGCGATTCTATTGAAGATATTCCCGCCACTGAACGAGACAAACTGGAAAAACAGATTTTCAAACGCAGCTTAGAATCAGTTTGGAACGATACTGTCGCCTATTTTAACGAACGCGATCCTGACCAAATTAGCCGGGCCGCCAACAATTCTAAACGCAAAATGGCCCTCATCTTCCGCTGGTATTTAGGCCTATCCTCAAATTGGTCTAACACCGGCGAAGCGGGACGCGAGATTGATTACCAAATCTGGTGCGGCCCCTCAATGGGTGCCTTCAATGCCTGGGTCAAAGGCACCTATCTAGAAGATGCTAGCCAGCGCCGGGTGGTTGATGTAGCCCATCACATTATGACCGGTGCAGCTTATTTATATCGCCTCAACACGCTCAAAGTTCTAGGCATTGAAATACCCGCCAGCATATGGCGCTATGAACCGACACCATTCGAGCAACCATCATCCACTGTGGAGCCGACCTTACCTTTAACTAAAACTCCGCAACCACAAGAATTAGCAACGAAGGTCATCGAGCCAATGGCGGCAACTTCAAAATCGATTAAACGCGTTGAAGAAATTCAAGATTGGCTGGTTGAGCATTTAGCAGACCGCCTAAAAGTAAGTATTGATGAGATTGATATTCGCGAACCTTTTAGCAGTTATGATCTTAGCTCGGCCCAGGTTTTGGTCTTGGCGGGGAAGTTGGAAGAGTGGCTTGAATGCCAGCTCTCGCCCACGTTATTATGGAATTATCCAACTATTGAAGCCCTTGCAGACCGTTTAGCCGAAGAAACTGACTTTTCAAAATTAGCTGTAGAAGCAGGCACAAACGAAGGAGCATAACGTATGGAACCAATTGCCATCATTGGAATTGGCTGCCGTTTTCCGGGAGCTAAAAATCCGGAGGCTTACTGGAAACTTTTACGAAACGGCGTCGATGCAATTCGTGAAGTTCCTAAAGACCGTTGGGATATCGACTCCTTTTATCACCCGGATCTAACCGAACCGGGCAAAATGAATACGCGCTGGTCGGGTTTTTTGGATCAAATTGATCAGTTTGATGCGCACTTTTTTGGAATATCACCGCGCGAGGCGTCAAGCTTAGATCCACAGCAACGGCTGCTGTTGGAAGTTGCATGGGAAGCTTTAGAAGATGCCGGTCAGGTTCTTGACGAGTTAGCCAATACACCCACCGGTGTATTCGTTGGCATCTCTAGCACAGATTATCAACGTCAAGTGAATAACCCCGAATTGATCGATGCCTATATTGGAACCGGAAATTTATTTAGCATCGCAGCCGGACGCATCTCCTATCTGTTTAATTTGCGGGGACCAAATTTGGCTGTCGACACAGCCTGCTCCTCGTCACTGTTGGCGGTACATTTGGCCTGCCAAAGTCTACAAAACGGCGAATCAACGCTGGCTCTAGCGGGGGGCGTTAACGTCATCCTGTCGCCCAGCAGCACTATTGTGCTCTCAAAACTGTCGGCGCTCTCGCCCGATGGGCGCTGTAAAACGTTTGATGCCAAAGCTAACGGCTATGTGCGCGGCGAGGGCGCGGGTATGGTTGTCCTCAAACGCTTATCAGATGCCATAAAAGACAAAGACCCGATTTATGCTGTCATTCGCGGCAGTGCCGTTAACCACGACGGACGCAGCAATGGCTTAACCGCTCCCAACGGACCGTCTCAAGAAGCGCTCATTCGTCAGGCTTTGAAAAATGCCGGAGTAACGCCGGCAGACGTAAGCTATATCGAAGCGCACGGCACCGGCACGCCGCTCGGTGACCCTATAGAGGTTATGGCGTTAGGCAACGTACTGTCAGAGAATCGTTCAGCGGACTCGTATTGTGCGCTTGGTTCGGTAAAAACCAATATTGGTCACCTTGAAGCCGCAGCCGGAATTGCCAGTTTGGTCAAGGTTGCCCTGGCGATAAAGCATCGCGAAATTCCGCCAAGCCTTCATTTTAATGAACCTAATCCTTATATTCCCTTTGATCGCTTGCCGTTACGGGTACAGCACCGATTGGGAACCTGGACCAATGGCTCTGTCCCCATCGTCGCCGGTATTAGCTCATTTGGTTTCTCAGGGACAAATGTCCACACCATTTTGTCAAATGCACCGACGCCATCAACACCACCGCGTGCGTACCACCCTTTTATGGCCAGCAACCCTCAAATACTTCCTTTGTCGGCCCGCAGTGAGCAAGGGTTACGTTCGTTAGCGCATGAATATCGCGATTTTCTCGTGATGCAAGGGCCAAATGGAACTACATCGCTGCAAGATATGTGTTACACAGCCGGTGTACGCCGGTCTCATCACGATTATCGGCTGGCCTTAGTTTTTGAAGATTGGGCCGAAATTGTTGATCAGCTAGAATGTTATGTCCAGAAGGAAAGCGGAGCTGGGATTTTTAGTGGACGCAAACATCCTAGCCGTCGTCCCAAATTGGTTTTTGTCTTTGCCGGGCAAGGTCCCCAATGGTGGGCGATGGGGCGCGAACTGTTGAGCCAAGAACCGCTGTTTCGCGCTACAATCGAGCAAATCGATCAACTCCTGCGCGAGAAGGCTGGAGCCGATTGGTCGTTGGTAACGGAGTTAACGGCCAAAGAGGCTGAGTCACGGCTTGATCAGACAGAAATTGCTCAACCGGCTATTTTTGCGCTGCAAGTGGCTCTGGCTGCATTATGGCGCAGCTGGGATATTGAACCGGATGCGGTTGTTGGACACAGCATGGGCGAAGTGGCTGCTGCTTATATTTCCGGCGGTCTACCCCTCTCCACTGCGGTTCAGATCATTTACCATCGCGGCCGTCTGATGCAGCGGGCAACCGGCCAGGGTAAGATGGCAGCGGTTGATTTGCCCGTAAGCGAAACGAAACGGATTTTAGCCGGTTACGAAGATCGTCTCTCCATCGCGGCTATCAATGGTCCGTCCTCTACGGTGATTGCCGGTGAAGAAGCCGCCTTAGACATGGTTATGCAGTCGCTTGAGAAGGAAAATGTGTTTGTGCGTAAGCTGCCGGTCAACTATGCCTTTCATAGTCCTCAAATGGAGCCGTTTTTAGATGAGTTGGAAGAGGTGCTCCACGGTATCGACTTTCGACATCCGGCGCTGCCGTTGTTTTCTACGGTTACGGGCCAACTGCTCAATGGCCACAATCTGGATGCCGGTTACTGGCGTAAAAACGTTCGAGAACCCATTCGTTTTGCCGATGCGATTGAGGGGTTAATCACAGCCGGTCACAACATCTTTTTGGAAATTAGCCCGCATCCGGTTTTGGGCGGAGCAATTTCACAAGTGTTCCATCAAGTAGAACGACAAGGGGTTATTTTGCCATCCCTTCGACGCGGTGAGAAAGAGCAGCGCACCATGCTCAATGCTATGGGAACCCTCTATAGCGTCGGTTATCCAATTGAATGGAGCCGCCTATATCCTGACGGAGGACAATGCGTGCCGCTTCCGGCTTACCCCTGGCAGCGCGAACGCTATTGGCTTGAGCATACGGACTCTATGACTGTTGCTCCGGTAGAGGCAGAAGCTACAATTTCTACAGCAATGGCAGCGCATCCCTTGCTGGGTTATCGTTTGCCAAATCTGGCTCACCGGCCAAAAGATTATTCATGGGAGATCAAACTTGACCCGCGACAGGTCGGCTATTTAGCAGACCACCGAGTACGGGGGTTGATGGTCCTTCCGGCCGCGGCATTTATAGAAATGGCCGTTGCTGCTGCCATTGAGGTTTTTGGTGAGGTACCCATAACGCTGGCTGATGTTACCTTTCAGGAGGCTCTATTTATTCCGCCGGGCAAAGCGCGAACGATCCAGATAACTTTATCAGCCCAAAATTCCGATCTCATTACATTTCAAATCTTTAGTCTGCCCGTCTTCGCGGAACACGATTCCACAGCCTGGACGCTTCATGCTTCAGGTACCCTTGATCCAACTTTATCCGATAACGAACCTCAATCGCCAGAAACAACTGCTGCTGAACCTAGTGAGGCTATTCTAGAACGTTGTTCAACGCAAGTGGCACCGGCAGAGTATTACCAAAAGCTTCACGAGCGTGGATTAGAATATGGGTCGTTGTTCCAGGGCATCGACCAATTGTGGCGACGTGATGGAGAGGCACTAGGACGGGTTCAGTTGCCCGATGCGCTTCGTGCCGAATTCGAGCAATACCATCTTCATCCGGCTCTGCTGGATGCCGGCTTACAAACGCTAGGCCTAAGCTTATCGAGCAATGGCAACCATGCAAACACAACGGCTATCTACATTCCCACCGGCCTGGAGAGTGTGCATATCTATCAACCTCTGCCTTCCACCTTATGGAGCCACGCCTATCGAGATGTTGACGCTCAGCAGGCTGATGATTTCTTTACCGGCAATATACACTTTTTAGATGAAGCGGGGCAGCTTGTCGCCAAATTAACCGGCTTTCGATTGCAGCGGCTGGGTCAAACGACCGAAGCCGCCATTGAAGATATTCGCAGCAATGCCGAATTCGAGCCGGATGTTATTTCAGCTGAGGTTGAGGTAAGTAGCAGCCAGCCCAGAACTGAAAACACGTCTCAGAATAATGGCGGTTTAACACGTCAGGCAATTTTGAAAGCAGACGAACAAGAGCGCCAGCCTATGTTAGAAGATTTTCTCCGCCAGCAGATCGCTAAAACGATGAAACTGACTACGGCAAAAGTGGATATTCACAAGCCTCTTGAGGAGCAAGGATTCGACTCGTTGATGGCTATTGAAGTTAAGTATCGAGTTGAAAGTGAACTAGAGATTGAAATACCCGTACGGAACCTGGTTGAAAAACCAACTGTAGCCAGTTTGGCCGGTCAACTAGACAAATTACTTTTGGCGTAGTTAAAAGTAAACTTCGAGGAAAAATTGATGGGTTTAGATGTTAAGTATGCAAATTTGCGATCGCGTATTTTCTTAAAACGACGCTTTGAAGAACAATTTTGTATTCCATTACAGCAGCCTGTAAAGCAGGTTGAAAGTTTTATGCTTTGGTATGAGGAAAATGTTCTAAAGGTTGATACGAGCGATATTAAAATTGATCGTCCCATCTTTCTTGTTGGTTTGCCACGCTCTGGGACAACAATGATGCAAGATCTTCTCTGCGCACATCCTCAGATAGCCTATATTACCAATATTATGCATCAATTTCGAAAAGCCCCTTGTGCAGCAGAAGATTTACGCAAGCGTCTCAAGCTCGACTTTGAAGGAGAACGCTATTTACGGGATAGTGTCAAGGTCAGTTTAGGATCACCAAATGAAGGGCACGCCTTTTTCATCGATTGGTACGGACTTGATCCCTATGCCCTAGAATATGTTAAACATGACCTGAGCGACTTTCCCTTGGAGCAGATAGAACAAGCTCGTGATACGATGCGCAAAATTATCTGGTGCTTCAAAGGCAAAGGCGTGCGTTTCTTCAACAAAAATCCGGGCCTCACTGTTTATATTACCCTATTAAAAGATATGTTTCCTGACGCTAAGATAATCCACATGGTGCGCGATGCTCGCAAATGTGCCAACTCTATGCTTAAGCTCTTTAAGCACAATCAGGCTCAGGAAATTAAGGTCAGAGACAAACTGGGTTTAGATAGAGATCGATATTTCATACCGTACCCTCGTGTACCCAAATTGGTTGAGTATTTAGAGGCTTATGGCCCCAATGATATTCGAACAACAGCCAACATCTGGAATGACACAATTACTATGGTTGCCGAGCAAAAAGATGATGTCCCCTTTTTCTATGAAGTGCGTTTTGAGGATATTTTGGCCGATCCCCAAGTAGAAATTAAAAAAATCTTGGATTTCTGCGAACTTCCAGAGGTTGAAGACCAGAGCACACCCTTTTGGCAAAAAATCAAAAAGATTGGCAAGGTAAGCCATACCAATAACTATGGCAATTTTGAGATGGTTGAAGAAATTTGTAAAACCTATATGAAGCAGTACGGATATTTATAAAGAGCGTTATCTCTATGTGTCGCATTTTAGTACTGTACTATTCACAGTCTGGTGAAGTGACCAAAGCGGTTACATCATTCATTAAACATCTTGATACACCACACAATGAAGTGGTTTGGGAATGTATTAAACCTAAAGAAACATATCCATATCCCTGGAAAAGTGTTTATGAATTTTTTGACGTTTTTCCCGAGTGTGTCAATCTAGAGCCTCCTGAAATTGAACCACCCTCGTTTGATCCGGACCAAAAGTTCGATCTAATCATTTTGGCCTATCAGGTTTGGTTTCTGGCTCCTTCGTTACCTATACAAGGATTTCTAAAATCGCCTTACGCCCGCGTAATGCAAAACACCAAAGTGATTACGCTGATCGTTTGTCGAAGTATGTGGCATTCGGCTTCAGAAACCATGAAGCAAATTATAGCCGAGCAGGACGGAATTCTTATCGACAATGTGGTTGTTACCTTTAAGGGTCCGCCGCTAGCTACCTTTATTAGTACACCTCGAAGACTACTGAGTGGAAAAAAAGATAAATTCATGGGCTTACCGGAAGCCGAAACCGACAACGAAGATATAAAAATGTTAGAGATGTTCGGCAAAGCGGTTGCCGAACATGTTGAGTCGTTGCCTGACGACTCTCATCGCTCTCTTTTGAAAGGGTTAGGGGCCGTAAAAGTCAACAGACGCTATGCTGTTTTGGAACGTATTGGCTACTACTCGTACCATTACCCATGGGCCAAGGTGGCTCGATTGTTTGGTGGCCCCAAAAGCAGTCTCCGCAGGCCTATTATTTATATGTTTGTAGGAAATTTGGTTTTAACCTTACCGCTAGGTCTTTTTTTAGCACTCATCATTCAGCCCTTGATAAGTCCTTTTTTGCATAACCAAATCGAAGATTATATCAATCAGTTAGAATCACCTTCAGGATCTTAACAACAAATACAGGACTTACGCAAAAGTCAGGTGACAGTCACTTATTCGTAATAAATCAGCGTTGGATTAACCCCAATAGGTCGATTGAGGGCGTCTAAGTGACTGTCACCTTTAGAACGTGTGCAAATTTTTTCACATT